>NZ_JAFCLY010000044.1:0-72589 GCF_018130185.1 Bradyrhizobium sp. AUGA SZCCT0182
CTCATGTGCAGCATTCTTATGCACAATCGCACATGAGACCGCGGGTGCAGCGCGCATCCGGCATTCCCTGCGCCCTCAATTTTCGAGGGCAAGGAAATTTCTGGCAAAGCTCGGGCGCAATGCGTCGCGAGAATGCGACATCATGTTTGGGCCTCGGTGCAGCGACAAACATCGCTGTCGTCCCGGCCTTGAGCCGGGACCCATAGCCACAGGAAGAAGTTTTGCGAACGGTCTCTGTTGCCGAGCCTTCACCGAGAGATCACGCGGTATGGGTCCCGGCCTGCGCCGGGAAGACGATGAAAGCGGCTTTACGAGTTCGTGCCGGAAGCGGCGCGCGGTGAAGCCTCGGCCAGCGATCGTCCGACGTGCCGCAGCATCCTGCTCGCCTGCGCGGCGCTATGGTCGAGCAGCCAGCGGCCGAACGCGTCGGGCGACAGCGCACGGGCGTAGAGAAATCCCTGCACCACGTCGCATCCAAGTTCGGTCAGCAAATTCAGCTGCCCGTCGCTTTCGACGCCTTCGGCGACGACGGTGAGATGCAGACTCTGGCCAACGCGAACCACCGATGTCACGATCGCCAGCGCGCTGGGGTCGCTCTCGACATCGTGCATGAAGCTGCGGTCGATCTTCAGCTCGCGGATCGGCAGATGCGCCAGCCGGCTGAGGCTCGAATAGCCGATGCCGAAATCATCCAGCGACAGGCCGACCCCCAGGTCGCGAAGCGCATGCATCGTCTCGATCGCAACCGAGCGCTCGTTCATGATCACGCCTTCGGTGATCTCGAGCATCAGCACTTCCGGCGGCAGGTCATGGTCTGCGAGAATCCCGGCGACCGTTGCGGCCAGGTTCGGATTCTGGAAATTGATCGGCGACAGGTTGACCGACACACAGGGGATATCCACGCCGGCGCCGCGCCATTCCGCCATTTGTTGGCAGGCCTCGCGGAGCGACCACATGCCGATCTGTTCGATCAGTCCGCACTCTTCGGCGAGCGGGATGAACTTCGAAGGCGAGACTTCGCCGAGCACGGGATCATACCAGCGCGCCAGCGCCTCGACGCCGTAAATGCCGCCGTCGCTGGTCCGGATCTGCGGTTGATACTGCAACTGCAGAACGTCGTTTGCGAGCGCGCGCCGCAGCGCCGCGCTGTGGGCCAGCCGCTGTTCGGCCAGCCGGTCCATGTCGGCGCTGAAGAAACGAAACGTGGAGCGGCCGGCCTGCTTGGCCTTGTACATGGCGGCATCGGCCTGCTGGATCAGCGTATCGATATCGGTGGCGTTGTCCGGATACATGCTGATGCCGATGCTGGCGGACATCGCGACCTGCTTGGCGCCGATCTGAATCGGATTGACCAGCGCCTCCGTCAATCGCGACGCCATCAGCGAGGCTTCGGCCGCGTTGCGGTTCGGCAGCACGATCACGAATTCGTCGCCGCCGAGGCGCCCCAGCATGTCGCCCGGCTGGATCTGCGCGCGCAGGCGCTGGGCAAATCCGACCAGCAATTCGTCGCCGGCCGAGTGTCCGAGCGTATCGTTGACGTCCTTGAAATTATCGATGTCGAGAAACGCCAGCGCAACGTGTCCTCCGTCGGCGCAGGCGTTGGTCGCCTCAAGGATCAGATCGCGCAGGCGCGCGCGGTTCGGCAGGCCGGTCAGCATGTCGTAATAGGCGAGCCGCGCGATCTGGGCGCGGGCCTCCTTGCGCTCGATCGCGAGCCCGCCGAGATCGACGCAGGCGTCGACGATCCGCTGATGCCAGCGGCTGGGCGCGCGACATTCCCGGTAATAGAACGCGAAGGTCCCGATCACGCGCCCGTCCTTGCCCTTGATCGGCGTGGACCAGCAGGCGCGCAGGCCAACCTCGAGCGGGCGGGTCTTGAACGGCTGCCAGCGCGGGTCGGTGTCGATGTCCTCCGCCAGCACCGGCTTGCCGAAATAGGCCGCGGAGCCACAGGAGCCGATGTTCGGACCGATCGCGACGCCGTCCAGCGCCCGCGAATAGTCCTCGGGAAGGCTGGGGCCGCCGAGCGGGTGAACCAGTCCGCCGGCGTCGATGTGAAGCAGCGAGGAGACGACGTCAGGCGCGATCTCTTCGACGCGCCGGCAAAGCCGGTCGGCGATGTCGGCGATCGGGATTTCATCGGCCAGCGCGCTCAAGATCAGCTGCTGCAGCGAACGCAGCTGCTTGGTCTCGGTGATGTCGGTCAGCAGGGCGAACATGTAGTTGGACCGTCCGCGGCCGTCACGGAACGTCTTGACGTTGGCCGAAACCCAGATTTCGTCGCCGTTCTTGTCGTAGGCGAGGACTTCCTCTTCGCCGCCGGCTTCCTCGCCGACCCAGCGTCGCAGCTTGGCCAGCGTCCTGCGGTCGGTATGGCGGCCCACCAGCAGTTCGCCTGCCTGCCGGTCCTTCGCCTCTTCAAGCGAGTACCCGAACATTCCCGTAAACGCGGCATTGGTGTAGACGACCCGCAGATTGCGATCGGTGACGACAACGGCGCGGCTGGTCCGGTCGGCGACCAGCGAGAGCAGGGCCAGCCTTTCACGCCGGGCGACCTCCTTGGTGATGTCCCGCACGAATGCGATGGTGCGGCATTGACCGTCGATCTCGATGTTCGAAAGCCAAAGCGCCACACGAATCCGGCTGCCATCCTTGCGCGCGATCGTGATCTCGGCGGTGCGTCCATGCGGAACGTCGTTGCGGCTCACCTGGTCCGAGGCCGGCGTCGCGACATGATGATGTTGCAGGTCCTTGAGGCCGAGATCGCCGACATGGCAGCCGAGCGCTGCTGCGCGGTTGAGCCCGAAGATCAGCTCGGCCGCGGCGTTGCAATAGCTGACGTGAAGCTCGCGATCCAGGATCAGCACGGCGTCGTTCGCCCGCTCAAGCGCGGCCAGCAGAACGTCCGGCGTTTCGGCCACGGGGTAATCGCCTGTGCTCATCATCCAACCCTGATACCCGCCTGGAGCCCATCGGGGCCTTGGTCCGATAGGGCGGCGGCGTCATTTTGGTGAAAAGCCTAGGGAGCATGGGTGTTGAAATGGTTCTTCGATCCCGCCCCGGCTGGCGGAAAGAGATCATCCTTAAGGATTCGCTAATAAATATCCGAAGCAACCGGCCCCAGCGGCCAGGCTGCAGCGCAATTTCCGTGTGCCTGGCAGAAAAAGGAAAGGTGCCGGCGGCGGATCGCGTCGGCACCCATCCATTTTCGTATGCTTGCTCGTATTCCTGCGCCCCCCGCCACGAAGCGAGGGCCGTTGACGGCTCAGTAAACCAGACCGGTTCCCGGCGGCTTTTCGAGCGCTGCGGCGAGCGAGCGGTATTCCTCGCTCGAGGTGCCGGCAAGCGCCGCGATCTTGTTCAAATGGTATTGCGCGGATTCGCGGTTGCCCTGTTCGACCTGCCACAGGCCGTAATATTGCCAGGTCTTGACGTGGGTCGGATCGGCCTTGAGCGCGCGCTCGTACCAGATCTGCGACACCTTGTAGTCGCCGAGCTGGCGATAGGAGTAGCCGATCAGATTGGCGACCGCGGCGCTGTCGTCGCGGCCGAGCGCCTTCAACTGTTCGATCGCCGAGGCGTAGTCGTGGCGATCGTAGATCGCCGTGTAAGCGGAGCGATAACCGGTTGCAAATGCGGCTTCCTGCGTGCTCGGGCGCACTTCGCTGGATTTCTTCTTCTTGGCCTTTTGCGCCGGCGGCGGCGGATCGTTGTCGGGTGCGGCGTAGACCACGCTGACGACGGGAGCCGCCGTTAGCGCCAGCGTCAACATCGCCAGCGTCAGAAGCCTAATAGCAAGTTTGGTCATGCGTCTCTCCAGTTGAACAGATCAAGAAACCCGACTTCGAGAAAATCAGTAGAAAAGGATGGTGCCATCCATCCTATACCGAAGCTCGTTGATTTGAACACCTGGCGGTTGGGAACATTCCCAAACGCTTAATGCCATTCCCGTGATTTTTGCGCTGCGGCCGTATTGCGCTGGGAACATGACGAAGATGTCATGCAGATGAATGAAGTCCGGCGTCGCGCTTCACGACGGGTTCAGCGCGTGGTCGCTAGCGTCGTCTGCATGATCAGCGAGGGGTCGGTCACGTGGCCGGAGAGTCCTGCGATCCATGGAAGAGGAGACAACCATGTTCAAGACCATTTCCGCAGCGCTGCTTGCCGTATCGGTTCTCGCCGCACCCGCGCTGGCCGGTTCGCCCGGCAAGACCATGCACGCGCCGATCAGGGCGGAGCAGGCGAACGCGAAGTTCTTCAATGCCAATGCGCGGATGGGCCGCCATCACCACAAGCATTATCGCCACCATCATCGCCACCACAAGCACATCGGCTTGCTGAAGACGCACACCACCCCGAAAGTCGTGATCAAGCACGTTCCGCACGGCAAGCGCGGCTGATAACTGATCCGCGGGCGCGGTTCGATCCCATTGCCCCCGACGCGTCGGCGGGTATCAGGCCAGCCCACGCGCCATTGCTTCCCCAATGGCCGTGGGTTGGCGCCGTTTTCAGCGGTCCAATCCGGGCGCGATAACCGAGTTGCGAATTCCATTTCGGCGCCGCCCGGTCTAAGAGATAGCCTCGGGGGCAGGTGGAAGACTTACGCTTGGGGACATCAGCAAAATTTGCGGCGACCGTGTTGCTGCCGATCGTGCTCGCGGCCTGTGCGGGCAGCGACGAGGGCAGGAGCATCACCTATACCGACGACCGCGGCGTCTCCAATCAGCCGTTTCCCAACAATTACAAGGGCGAGATAGTCTCGTTCATGAAGACCTATCTCAACAATCCGGTCGGCGTGCGTAACGCCGTGATGGCGGAGCCGATACAACGCGTCGTCGGGGGACGGCTGCGTTACGTCAGTTGCCTGCGCTTCAGCCCGCGCGATTCCGACGGCAATTACGCCGAACCGCGCGAACGCGCGATACTTTACGTCGATGGCCGGCTCGACCGCATTATTGAAAACGCCAGTGAGCCCTGCGCCGGTGCGGTCTATGCGCCATTCCCCGACCTGGAAAAGATGGCGCGGTAGCGATCAGCGCTCAGGTTACGCGCGTTGCTTTGCCGCCGCGGGAGAGGGGCTTGCCGACGCGCCGGTCGGCTTATCCTGCATTGATTTGATCAGGTTGTTGCGCACCGTGACCACCGCCTTCTGCAGCTTGGGGAATTCCTCCGGTGAAAGCCCGGAAGCCTTCACCAGATTCCTTCCCCCGAGTTTTTCGCGGAGGCCGCGCCCGGCCTCGGTCAGGCTGACCAGCACCTGGCGTTCGTCGGCGGCATCGCGCTGCCGGCGCAGATAACCCATCGTCTCGAGCTTCTTCAGGATCGGGGTCAGCGTGTTGGATTCGAGAAACAGCTTTTCGCCGAGACTTGAAACCGTCTGATTGTCGTTTTCCCACAACGCCACGATCGCAATGTATTGCGTGTAGGTGAGGCCGAGTTCATCGAGAAGCGGTTTGTAGGCCCGGCCAAAGGCGAGGTTGGCCGAATAGACCGCAAAGCACAGGAAGTCGGCGAGCTTGGGATCCGATGGCCGGGGATCCGCAGACGTTGGGCTCGACGATGTTGGGTTCGAAGACTTGGTCGGTTTCATCCTGATGCTCCCGGACACACCTGATCGTGACGTCCGATGAGCATATATATCGGATACGATTAAATCGGAAGGGTTGACATCAGGATTTATGACGCTAATTAGATCGCGTTCGAATAAATCGTATTCGATTCATCTCGTAGGAGACCCAAATGTCCGACAACATCAACCTTGGTCGCCGCCGTTTCCTCGGCGCCGCAGCCACGACGCTGGCAGCCGCCCAGCTCGCCCTGGCTGGCCCGGCCGGCGCCCAGTCCGGTAACGCCAAACCGGTGACGGCGATCAAGCCTGGGACGCACACGTCGTTTCCTGCCATCAAGCAGGTCAATGCCGGCCTCCTCAATGTCGGATACGCCGAAGCAGGACCCGCCGATGGTCCCCCGGTCATCCTCCTGCACGGCTGGCCTTACGACATTCACGCCTTCGTCGACGTCGCGCCGATCCTGGCCTCGGCCGGCTTCCGGGTGATCGTCCCGCATCTGCGCGGCTACGGCAGCACGCGGTTTCTCTCCAGCGACACGCTCCGCAACGGCCAGCAGGGCGCGCTCGCCGTCGACGTCATTGATCTGATGGATGCGCTCAGGATCGAGAAGGCGGTCATCGCCGGCTTCGACTGGGGCGCGCGGACCGCCGACATCGTCGCGGCGATCTGGCCGCAGCGGGTCAAGGCACTGGTCGCGGTGAGTGGCTATCTGATCGGCAGCCAGCAGGCCAACAAGGCGCCGCTGCCGCCGAAGGCCGAGCTTGCCTGGTGGTACCAGTATTATTTCACCACCGAGCGCGGCCGGGCCGGCTACGAAAGATATACCCGCGATTTTGCCCGGCTGATCTGGCAAACGGCTTCGCCGAAGTGGAATTTCGACGACGCCACCTTCGAGCGCAGCGCGGCCTCCCTCGACAACCCGGATCATGTCGCGATTTCGATCCACAATTACCGCTGGCGGCTCAGCCTGGCCGAGGGCGAGGCGAAATACGACGATCTGGAGAAGCGGCTCGCCGCCTTTCCGGTGATCCAGGTGCCATCCATCACCCTCGAGGGCGATGCCAATGGCGCCCCGCACCCCGATCCTGCCGCCTATGCCAAGAAGTTCTCAGGCCGATACGCGCACCGCCTGATCACCGGCGGCATCGGCCACAATCTGCCCCAGGAGGCACCACAGGCCTTTGCCGAGGCGGTGATCGACGTCGCCGGCTATTGAGCCGGGACGGGTTTCCGGGGGCCTGAAATCGGGCATCCCGGAAACCCCCGAATGACGCTCTTCGGCGAAGGGTCCCTCCGGCTAAGCGGAGGGTCCTCCGTTCCGAAAGATGAACGGAATTCAATCACTTTTTGGCGACCCTTGAACCTTGCCTTAGTCATCTCCGACATCAACAAAGCGGGATACCTGCCAGTTAACGCAGGAAAAAACCTTATATGCGAGGGAACCAAAGCGCTTTGTTGCCGCGCCGTCACAGTTGAGCACCGTCAGGTGCTCCGGCATTGCCGCAAAGCAACCTAATTGAGGTCACGTTGTTTGGTTTGATGACGGAACGTTAGTCACGGGGAATGAAGATGAAAAAGATTTTGCTCGGCGCTGCCGCGCTGGCCGCAATGGCGGCTCCTGCTTTCGCGGCGGACATCCAGCCTCGCCCTTATACCAAGGCGCCGGCCTACACCGCGCCGGCGCTCGTCTATAACTGGACCGGTTTCTACATCGGCGGCCACGTCGGCGGGGCCTTTGCGGGCACCGACTCCCTGCAAAGCAGCGACGCGCGCTTCCTCGGCGGTGTGCAGGGCGGCTTCGACTACCAGTTCGCGCCCAACTGGGTGGTGGGTGCCGAAGCCCAGTACAGCTGGCTGAACGGCGGCAGCAATAATGGCGTGCTGTTCCCGGGCGGTACGCTGGTGACCAGCAATACCGACCAGCTCGGTTCGGTGACCGGCCGGGTCGGCTACACTTGGGGTCCGGCGCTGCTCTACGCCAAGGGCGGTTATGCCTGGCGGGACGGCAACAATCTCGGTGTCACCGTGGGCGGCCTGCCGGCGGGCTTTACCACCAACGGCAACCGCAAGGACGGCTACACCGTCGGCGGCGGTCTCGAATACATGTTCGCGCCCAACTGGTCGGCCAAGGCCGAGTACCAGTATTATGATTTCGGCAAGACCACCTTCACGGCTGGCCCCGCCGACATCACCGGCCAGAGCTTCCGGAACGACGAACACACCGTCAAGGTCGGCGTGAACTACCGGTTTGGCTGGGGTGGCCCCGCGGCCTCCAAATACTGACGGGCTTGCTACGTAACCAGACGAGAAAAGGCCGGCGGGAAGCCGGCCTTTTTGTTTTCAGGAGGCGCTGCAGGAGGGCACGAACGGCTATCCGCAGCTGTTGGCACCCCGCAAAAATAATTTTCGCGGTGCACGCAACTTTTTGTCATCTTCGGCTATTATGGTCCAGTCGGCTGGTTGGACAATCAAACATGCGTGCTTTTGCGTTAGGGCTGATATTTTCCGCAGCGTCGCTGCCATGCCTTGCTCAGACTGTCCTGAAATCAGAACCGCTCATCCTTGCTCCCTATGAAATCGCCTTCGTGCAGGACGCCAACTGTCCGGTCGGGAAGGTGCTCAAGGTGACCGGCGCGATCAGGGGACTGAACCGTCGCAAGGCTTGCGTCGTGCTCGCCTCGGAACAGGCTTCACTGGCAGCCGCGACGCCTTAAGAAGGCGATCGTTCGATTTTTTCCTCCGGCCGTAAGGCGGGGCCGGTCGCCTGCGCCTCTATCTCCGCCAGCAATACCCGCGAAGCGGCTGCGTCAGGCCGCTTTCGAACCCAACTGCAGCACCGATCGGGCGTCGCGCTCGGCCTCGGCCTTGTTGCGCGCCGGATCTTCGTCCGGGTCCGGCTGGCAGGGCCTGATTTCGTAGTCATTGTCCAGCACCGGTCGCGGTTCGGATCTTTCCTCATCGGAAACCGCATCGACCACGAGCCCCGACTGTCGGGCCAGCCCCCAGACGTCGGCCTCGGTCGGATAGGCCTTGCTCAGCTTGGCCTCTTGGCAGAACAGCGCGTAGGGCATGCAGGGGGGCTCCAAGAAAAACGGTCAACGTTGCAGCCCCATTTGGGTTTCAGGCTTGGCTGCTATGCCATTCCTTCAGAGCTCGGGAAGGCAAAAATGGTCCGTTTCGGCGGTATTTTGGCGGAGTCCTTGAGTCGTAAACGAGTCATGAATCCCGGAAAAAAGAATCCCCGAGACTCCTCGGCTAGAATCGCTGGATGTTTCGGCCATGAGAACGATCCTCCAGACTCACTCCTGCGAGCGTGTCCAACTCACGCTCACGGTCGCGCTGCTGGTGGCTTGCGCGGCCAACATCGCGCTGGTCTACGCCTGGCTGTAACGGCCTAGTTCGGCTTGAGCCGAACAGGCTTCTTTTTTGACGCGTTTTCTGCACGCGAACCGGGGTCCACTTCGCTTGAAAACGCTATGTCGATTGACCTCGCGTCCAATCCACTCATCATGCAGACAATAAAGCGAGCCGCGGCGAGCGGCCCGACGACATTGCAGGGACGAGGGCGGGAATGATCGAGACGCTGCAAGCGCGGGTCAATGGCGATGCGGTACTGGTCCGGCGCGGCCGCTACCTCACGACCAGCTTCCTACTTGAGGTCGGCCAGTCAGCCTTTCTGATTTCGATCCATGAGGGTCGAATCGTGTCGGTGACGCCAGGGCCGCTGGTGATGCCGTCTTCGGCCTTCGCGCTTCGCGCCTCCGAGGAAGAATGGAAGAAATTCTGGAGCGAGCGCCCGCCGCCGGGCTCCAACGATTTGCTGGCGCTGATCAAGCGGCGCGTGCTGAGGGCCGAAGGCGATCTGCAGATCTTCATGGCCCATCTGCGTTACTTCAAGGAAGCGCTGGCCAAGCTCCGCGCTACGGGAGCCGCCGCATGAGCGCGAGGTTCGAGCCGATCGTCGGCCGCTACATGCATCTGGAATTGTTCGGCCGGCCGCACCGCATCTATGTCGAGCAAGCGGGCGAGGGCACGCCGTTACTGTGCCTGCACACCGCGGGCAGCGATGGCCGGCAATACCGCGCGCTGATGAACGACGCGCGCGTCACCTCAAAACATCGCGTGATCGCCTTCGACATGCCCTGGCACGGCAAATCCTCGCCGCCGGCTGGCTGGCACGACGAGGAATACCAGCTGACCTCGGCGCAATACACGACCATGGTCCTGGAAATTTCGGCGGCACTCGAGCTCGACAAGCCGATCCTGATCGGCTGCTCGATCGGCGGCCGCATCGCGCTGCATCTGGCGCTCGAACACCCCGAGCGCTTTCTTGCCATCATCGGCCTGCAGGCTGGCGCGCATGTCGATCCCTATTACGATCTGAATTTCCTGCACCGGCCGGATGTGCATGGCGGCGAGGTCTGCGGCGCCATCGTCTCCGGACTGGTGGGCCCCGATGCGCCGGACAGCGAGCGCTGGGAAACGATCTGGCACTATATGCAGGGCGGGCCCGGCGTCTTCAAAGGCGATCTCTATTTCTACAAGCTTGACGGCGACATCCGCGGCCGCGTCGCAGAGATCGACACCGGGCGTTGTCCGCTGTTTCTGCTGTCCGGCGAGTATGATTACTCCTGCACCCCGGAGGAGACGCTTGATGTGGCGAACAGCATCAGGGGTTGTGAAGTCACCATCATGAAGGGGCTCGGCCACTTCCCGATGAGCGAAAATCCGGAGCTGTTTCTGACGCACCTGCTGCCGGTGCTGGAGAAGATCGGCAGGGCCTAAAGGGTTTTCAAGCGAAGTGGATTCCGGTTCGCGTTAAGAAAACCCGTCAAACAAAAGGACCTGAAACAAAAGGACCTGAAACCAGAGGACCTGAAACCAGAGGACCTGGGCGAACGGCTATTTGCCCCGCGGCGGCGGTCCGGTGTCTTCGTGCAGCGCGGCGTGGACCTTGGCCATGGTGGCGCTGCAATAGGCCTCGCGCTCGCGGTTGAAGCGTTCCTGATGCGCGCGGAAATTGGCGACACGGGCGCGGATCTCGGACTGGAAGTCGACCTTGGGCTCGGGACGTGCGCTCTGGACCGGCTTCGGCGGCGCGACGGAGATGGTTTCAGCCAGCATCGCCTCGATGTCAGGCATCGACACCGCAGGCGTGGCTTTGGGCACGTCAAAGCTAGCGGGCGCTTCCGGGCTTACGAAAGAGGCCGGATTCGCGAGGAATTGCGCGGCGTCCGGCTTCTTTCCGGTCACCGATTGCACGAATGCCATCGTCTGCGCGATCAGGAGGTCGCGTTCTTTCATCCATTTCATCGCACACCTCAGCCTAAATCATTCCAGCAAAAGGCCTTTGTGGAATCAAGGGCAAGTGTTGAACTTGGCTAATGAAGGCATTCGATTTGCCGGCGAGGTGACAAAAGGGCGACACAACAGTGGGGATACGCTGCGTAAAGCCTCCGCCAGCGGGTATCGGGGCGCCGCTGGGCCCAGACACAAAATGGCGAAACAACCCCATGCAAAGCAGAATAGGCAACTCGCAGCCCGGGTGTGCCTTGCGAAAGGCATGAGGAAACAGGGTCGGCCGTCACAGCCTGACCCTCATCTTGATTAGCGCTCGCGTGGATTGGTGTTGGGCACGAACGGCGCGCCGATCACCCGGACCGGCGTTTGGTCGACAAGACGGGCCGGTTGCCGAGCCGCCGGCGAAGCCGCGGCGGCGTTGGACGACGACGAAGACGTCGCGGCGGCGGACGACGACGATGTCGCGGCGGCGGCATAGACCGGCCTGGTTTTGCTCACGGCGGAGGCGGGTTCCCAAAAGCCAGCGGCGCCTGCGATGACAGCGCTCACCAGCGTCACGCCGGTGAGCAACACCAGATTGCAGTTTTCTTCCCGAATTCTCATGCAGCAAAAACGTGACCGGCCGGGGTTGGTTCCGGGAGGCCACGGGAACCCAAAATGCCGCAGGTATCGGATGGAACAAAGATTAAATGTGCACTTCGTAACACAGGGCCCGGAACGATTCCCGCGTTGCAACGTAAGGTCTGCGGACAGGCAAGCGGGAGATAACAGCGGTGGTGGGCAGGCAGTATCTGACGCGTCAAGCAACTACGCTTCTCAAATTCGCACGAACAGTCACGGACCCGAATGTGGCAGCGGGCCTGGTCGAGAAGGCCGCTGATCTCAAATCCCGGGTCGATGATCCGAACCGGTCGGACAAGAGTCCGAGAGCGCCGGATGTCGAGCGGATCAGCAGTCGATAGCTCAGCTACGCCGCCATGCAGGAAGGCCGCAGAATCTGCGCTCCCAAGCAGACGCGCGATCGACGAACCGCATTCCGGAACTCCGCTGAATCACCGGAACAGAACTCCGTTTCCCAAAAATGCAAAAACTAACCTGGGCAAGTTCCTGCAACAGGCTCGCTCGGCACGCGTTAACCCGGCAACGGAAAGGAGCGCACATGCGAAAGATAGCACTCACTCTCGCGGCCGTTGCCGCGCTTGCGACAACCGCTGTCGTCAACTCGCCGGCCGAGGCCCGCGGCGGGCGTAACGCGGCGATCGGCTTCGGTGTGGCCGCAGGCGTGCTGGGCGCCGCCGCGGCAGCCAACGCCTACAACAGTGGCTACCATTATGGACCGAGGTACGGCTATTACGGCGGTGGGCCGTACGGCTATTACGACGATGGCCCGCGATACTATCGCCGCCACTATCATCGACACTACCATCATTGGTAACGAAGAGGCCCGGAGCAATCCGGGCTTTTTCTTATGCGCTGTTCAGACGAACAGCTTCGCGACGGCCAGCACGATCAAAGCTGCGATACAGAGATACATCAGGCCGAATAGGCGCCGGTCCTGTTTGGCGTGCCGTTCGGAAATCTTGCCAGTCATGAAATCAGTAAATGGATCTTGCACGGTGGCCCTCTGAAGCAAGGCCGTACAGGTTCTGATTTGCGATTCCCGGTCAAGAGTCGCTTGAGATTTTTTGATCTTGCGGTCTGCATAAAGCGGCTCCAGAGAGCGGCGCCAAAAGTGCTCACTGTGAATAGCGAGGATAACGGGAAACTCGCCGTGGCTGTGAATATCGAGGATTGAGGGCAGAAAGCTGCTTTAGGTGCCGGACAATTCGAAGCGCGCACTTCAGAACCGTATTCATCAAGCCATTGTTCGGGAGGTGCCATGTTGAAGTATAATGGTGTCAGCTCGCCGGCGGCTTATGTCTGCCACGTGGTCTGCTTCTTTATCGGTTGGGCCGCGCTCGCGCTTTTCACCCTCAATCGGGTGAAAGTCGATCACTCCGAAGGGCCGAGCTGGAATCCATTTTCAAGATTGCCAGACGGCTCGCCTGCGATTTCCGAATACGCGGTGGATGTGCTCGGCGTCGGCGTCATGATGGCTGCGCTCGGGCTCGCGTGGCTGATACGGCGCTGGATGCTGATGTAAACGGTGCAGGCGTTGTTGTCGTATATGTGACTTTGAACGCGGACTGGTGCCGGTTGAGAGGATTAAAACTCCCGACCTTCGGTTTACAAAACCGTCCCGCATTCAATTATATCAATACCTTACGGCGATCGTGACCTATTGTCGGAAAATGTCATTTTTTGTGAACAGTTTTACAAGGCCGCTATCCAGAGCCCGCGCGTTAGGTTAAGTGACCCAAGGTTGGGACAACCGCGGAGTGATCATGACAACGGTGCAGGCCATTGCATTTGGGGCCATGCTAGCTTGGACCCCAGCGCTTATCATTATGGCGTTCTTGTTGTGGGAAGTTCCCGACCTCGACGAGAAGGATTAGCCTCGTTGCGTCGCCGGTGTCACCCGCGCTTTGCCTTGCCGTCGACCTGACGCTAGAGCGACAAACCATTTCCATTTTCGATCGATGCCCTGGACCACTCTGAGCAATGCCCGATACTCCATGATCTGGCTCCCTCCTCGGTCTCTCGCCTTACGGCTTCGCTGAGCGGGCTGTTCGACTTCAGCCGCTCTTTGCTCGGGAATAAGAACTCCCAAACGACTGCCCGCTATGTAGACCATCCGTGGATTCTGATGCCATCGAGGCCGGCGTGATGCCGGACGAGCCCGCTTGAGATCGGCGCGCGGCAGTCTGTTCGCCTGCAGCGATTGCTGTTCCAGAATTAACCCGCAACGCGGACATCAAGCTTAACACGCGAGTTTCGTTGCGACCGTTCTAAACAGGGTTAGCGTGGCTGCAAGTCGCGCAAATTGGTCGTCCCCCAGTTTGGCTTGCGTACTGCGCGGACCAGGGGTCGCTTCATGAAGACCGGTATCATCGAGTTCAGCGGACGCACAATCGCCTGTCTCATTCGCAACCAGTCCGAGACTGGAGCGGGGCTCGAGGTAGTCAGCCCGGTGGGCATCCCGGCGCAATTTACACTTCTGATCGCCGCTGAGCGCATCAGCTGCACGGTGATATGGCGAACCGAGAAGTTGATCGGCGTCAAATTCAATGGGTATTTCGAGGGAAGCCAGAAACGGTTCGGCGGGAATCAATGATATGCCACCCAGCGTCGTCCTACGCGGTCGACCTTAGCGGGATGGCGCTGGCCCGCTATGACATCGCCGCTACCAATTCGCAAACCGCGGAGCGGCGCGCGCGCCAAATATCTTGACCATCGAGATCTGGTCTCATGACCACCGGCGCGTTGGGCGGCGCATTCGCGCGAGTTAGCTGTTCCCGCTGAGATTCCCGCGCGGACCTTTGGTTCAAAAAGCAGGCCGCTGGCTCAAACAGCCGATTAGGGATTAGGGGGCGAAATATAGGCCAGTACTGCCTTTTTCTGTTCCGGGACTACTCACTCTGGAGGATGAACAGAGAGCGGCAAGATCGCGGCGCTGGCGAGGACCAAAAAGGGCCACCCAAAAAATTGAAAGGGACCAATCACCTAAGTGGATGAGGGAAAGGGTAAGGTCCGTCGTTTACCCGGTACAAAGCCCGGCAAATTTTGGACATTTTCAAAGCAATCCCAGCTCAACACCAGCTTCTTACGATAGTGACGGGATGCTACCGAGCGAAATTCTCGGCCTTGTGCCACGACGCCAAGAGCGTCCGAACTAGGATATCAGACATCTTGCACGGTCATTTGCTGGCCATGGGGCGCGAAGCGGTTTGTACTGAATCACGATCAGGATCAGGATCAAGATCAAGGTTACTAGCGGCTTGCCTGCTCCGGCTAATCACAAGACCAAGGCAGCCCATTGCGATTAAAACAGCTCCAGCGATCATTAGCCAATGCGGCAAGTCAATCGACGACAGCAGGTCCATTTATTCCCCTTCGCCTTCAGTCTGACCGTACAGCATCATTTGGTTTTTTGGGTATTGGCGGATGTCTCCCCGTCGAGCCAATCTTGCTCCTCGGCCAACGCGAGCCAAGCGGCTTCCATCCGCTTGAAACGCTTGTGAGCGGGCTCGTTCTCTGCAGCCTCAGCCAGACGCAGGCAGTTCTCCGCGTTCTGCCGGTAGATTTCAGATTGCTTTATCATTGCCGCGCCTCTTCGGCCCCATTTCTCTATCGCTTTTGGTCAGTCCAGCGGCAGTTGTAAGGAGCTTATCGGAAGAGCTCAGTCTTTATGTTCGGTCCAACTGCGTTCGCCGCACTGACATTCAAACATTCGTACCGTCAAGCCACGAGTTGGGTCCATCATCTTGTGAACCACTTTGGGCTGCGCGCCACACCTGCACCTGCGATGCTCGGGCTTCTCCGGTCCTGAGAGTTTATCGCTGCTTAAGTCGTTCATTGCTCACCCCGCCAAAGGTGAGTCAGTAAGTGCTAAAATGCACTTTGGTTCCCACTCGCTCGCGGAAAACGCGCTCATCACCCAAATGGGTTATATTCAAGTACCACTAACGGCGAGGCCGCAACCGTTAAGCAAACAAATCCGCGCCGGCCGGTGTGTACTTCACGAACGTCCTGGACTCGTGCAGCAGCCAGCCGCGCGCGACCGCGAGATCGAGACCAGCTTTGTACCCGGCCGGGCTGGCGCCTTCCTTGAACAGCATTGGCCCGTTGATCTTCTCAATGTGGATCCGGCCGTCTTGAATGGCTTCCGTAGCGTTGACGATTTCCAGCAGCTTGCGCGCGGCCTTCTCAGCGGCGGAATAGGGGCGGTCGCTGCTTGGCTTCATGCGTGCTGCGAATCCATATGTGCATCCTGAACGTGACGGCCGGTTACCGCTAATCTATCGCGGCGCCCGAGACAGCGTGCCCGTCCACTGGTTGATTGCGTCGGCAGCGGAAGGCCAGCGGCATGCATTGCGTATTTCCAAGCCGTCCAGGCGCGCTGGCGCCGATACTCGACGAAGTCGGCTTCCGTACATCGTGGCAGATAGTCTTCCACGCCGTTTCAAATCCGCCCCGCGCCTGGTCGAGAGAAGCCGCTACGGATTGCGGTTCGCAGGTGCGATCGGCACAACGAAAGAGGCCGCCAACCGAGGTACTCCAAACTAGTTCGGAACGATCAACCGAGTTGCGGTAATTTGGCTAACCGTAGGCCGCCTTTTTCCGCGTTGCCCACGGTTGGAATGGCGGCCCCAACTCAACCCCCAGCCCCAGGTTGGGGCCGCTTCTCATCGGCATCGCAAAATGAAGAGGCCGCCAACTGAGGCGGCCTACAAGGCGAACAATAGAATGCTGATGCCACCACGGCCGCGCGCTTTGCTACTTTTGAAACGGGGCGAGTTGCCGCCCTTTCCCCACACGGTGAGTGTATGAGCTCCAGCGAAAAAGCGGCCGTCAAAGTGTCAGTGGCTCCCAGCGGCCAAAGGCGAGAGCAGGTGATCGTTGGGGTGGCCTTCTTTGTTCCTGTTGTCCTTGCAATGGCAGGTTGGTTCTACCTGCTTAGCAAGCTCCTTGCGAAGACCTACGATTGGTTGTTTGCATAATTGCAGCGGAGCGCGCAGCGCAGCCATTGGTCGATTGGGTATTCTTGCGGCGGCTTTTGCCGGCCAATGAAAAAGGCCGCAGGCGTTGCGCGCTGCGGCCCGTCCGGGAAAATTGATTGTCAGTGCAATGACAATACTCCCAACCCCGGTAACGTCGAATCTGCCGCAAGACTTTCGAGCAGGGGAGTCTTAATTGGTGTTCCGAGAAGCGAAACATCCTGGATGTTGCTAGGCGGTGACAGTTCCTCGCACCACTCAAGAGACGCTGGTGCCGGTTGAGAGGATTGAACTCCCGACCTTCGGTTTACAAAACCGCTGCTCTACCGCTGAGCTAAACCGGCGAATGGAAGCGATGGCGGGCCAGGCCAGATAACGCGCGGGGTTCCACCAATCTTCGGCGGTCGAATACCAGACTTGCCCGGAAAGGGCCAGCACCTCGAAAGCCGCTGCCATAACCCCTGCACATGAGAAAGGCGGCCTTCCGGCCGCTTTTTTTCGCTTCTCGATGCGCCAGCGTTATTGGCAGAGATGCCGCCGGCCGTCTTCGCCGCGGAACAGGGTGCCGGGGATGCAGACGAAGCCGTTGCGGCGGGCGTATTCTTCGCCACCGATCGGTTCGACTGCCATCGCGGACGCGGTGCCTGCGGCGGTGTTGCCCGGTCCGAAGCCGCTGCGGTCATTCCAGCGATTGTAGCTGTTCTGCCAGCTGCCACTCTGGCGATACGCCTGATCCGTATTCGCCTGACGCTGATAGCTGCCGGAGTTCGTGACCTGCTGCGCCATGGCCGGGCTCGCCAACGCGGATGCGATGATCGCAGCGGCGCCGAGGATCTTGATTGTTGTCATGCGGTTCTCCTTCTTTTCGTGACGCGAGGTTTCTCGTGACACCAGTTTTCGTCACGCCAAGCCAGGTCCGGGGTGCAAGGTCGTTCCGTATTTTCCCTGGCCGCAATTCAATTCGGCGTTATTGGCCCGGACTTACCGCTCACGCCTCGTCAGCAGGGGCGCCAGCGTCCGTCGGGGCCCATATACGTCGCGTCGGGTTGAATGCCGCAGGCGGGACGCAGGCTCTGCGGGCGTTGGACGGGATAGGCATAGGAATCGTCATAGGCCGGCCCGCCGTAATAGGCGTAGGAATCCCTGTTGCGGAACGGGGCGGTCGCAATCGCGCCCGCTGCGCCAACCGCACCGCCGACGACACCGGCTGCGACTTCGCCGGGCCAGAAGCCGGATGATCGATGGCGATAGTTGTGATCATTCGTCCACTGCTGCGCCATCGCAGGCGTCGCAATCGTCGCCGCCAGCAATGCCGTTGCGCCCAGAAGTTTCAGCTTTGTCATTGGTTGCTCTCCGCGAATGTTGTGCGGGGCCAACCGATCGCAGGGCTGGATGTTCCGATTTTGGGTTGTGCGGCGTTCAAACCGGTGTGATGTTCCTGTTCCCGCATTTTTGACGCCCACCCAACACCTTAAAAGAGTCCCTCAGAGAATTTTATGCCGACGCGTGACCTCGATTACCGCTGCGACGACGTCAATTTGCGGGGCTATCTCGCCTGGAACGACAATGCCGCAGGTCCGCGGCCGGGCGTGCTGGTGTTTCACGAGGGACTGGGGCTCGGCGAGTTTGCGATGGAACGCGCGCGGCGGCTTGCGGACCTCGGCTATATCGCGCTCGCCGCCGACATGTTCGGTGACCGACGGCAGGCGATCAATCTGCAGCAAGTCGCGACCGTGGTCGGCGGCCTGCGTGCCGAGCCGGAAAAACTCCGCGCCCGCGGCCGCGCCGCGCTCGCGGCGCTGGCGGATTTGCCTGAGGTCGATACCAGCCGGCTCGCGGGAATCGGGTTCTGCTTCGGCGGCTCGGTGGTGCTGGAGCTCGCGCGCGAGGGCGCCGATCTCAAGGCTGTGGTCAGTTTCCACGGCGCGCTGGCGACGAAAATGCCCGCGCAACCCGGCCGCGTGAAGGCCAGTGTGCTTGTCTTGACCGGCGCGGAGGATCCGCTGGCGCCGCCCGATCAGGTCGCCGCGTTCGAGAACGAGATGCGCGAAGGCCACGTCCGCGACTGGCAGGTCATCCTCTATGGCAACACGCTGCATGGATTCACCAATCCCGCCGCCGACGGTTCGATGATGCGCACCGCGCTCTACAATGAGCAGGCCGATCGCCGCTCGTGGGCATCGATGCAAGGTCTGTTTGATGAAGTGTTGACCTGACAAGAGCAGTTGATTGGTGTTTGATAAGCGCTTGTAGCGCGCAGGGGGCATATGTTCGGAATTCTGGGGCTTGGGTTTTTGCTGGGCATGCAACATGCGCTCGAAGCCGATCATATCGCCGCCGTCTCCAGCATCGCCGCGCGCCGCAGCCGTGTCGGTGACATCGTCAGGCACGGGCTGACCTGGGGACTCGGTCATACGCTGACGCTGTTCGTCTTCGCCGGCTGCGCCATCTTGCTTGGCAGTGCGATCCCGGAGAGTGTGGCGCGTCCGCTCGAGGCCGCCGTCGGCATCATGCTGGTCGGCTTAGGTGCGCATGTGCTGTGGCGGCTGTGGCGCGACCGCGTGCATTTCCACAAGCACGGCCATGGCGACGGCACCGTGCATCTTCACGCCCACAGCCATGCCGGAGAAACCACGCCGCATCTGCGCACCGCGCACGCCCACGAACACGGTTTTCGCTGGCGCACATTGCTGGTCGGGTTGATGCACGGCATGGCGGGCTCGGCTGCGTTGCTGGTGCTGACGGTGTCGCAGGCGTCGAGTCCGGCGGCCGGCCTCGGTTATGTCGCGCTGTTCGGGGTCGGCTCGATGATCGGCATGGGCGCATTGTCCACCGTCATTGCCGTGCCCCTCGCGCTGTCTGCGCGCTGGCTCACCTGGGCCAATCGCGGCCTGCAGGGCGCCGTTGGCATTGTCACGATCGCCATCGGAGTTACGACCCTCGTCGAAAACCTGTTTGCGTGAGCTATTTCCTCTCTCGTCATTCCCCGATGCGCAATTGCGCATCGGGGAATGACGAGAGAGAGCGAGAATGACGGCTCGCCCCGTTAACAATTGCTGATCGGGTTCGCTCGCAATTGAACGGCGGGGGATGCTGACGCGTTAGCCTTACCGGCAGTTTGGTCCGGCCCCTTAACCCTTGGGGGTGCCCGTTCGACTAAATTGCGGTCAGAGGAAAACGGGGTCCTAAGCGATGCGCATTGGCGTGACACTGGCAATTCTGATGGCGACGACGTCGACGGCCTTGGCCGGCGGCGGCTTTGAAATCGTGATTCCGGGTCGCCCCGGTGTTCCCGTCATCATCAACGGCGTCGATGCATCCTATTCGGTGGTCGAGGGCGACTGGGGCCTCCTCAGGGGCACGCATGTGCAGCCGACCGTCTATGGTGGCCGCTATGACGATCCGGTTCCGCGTGTCGGTCATTATTATCCGAGCGCGGGTCATCTGCCCGGTTACGGCCGTCTGGAAATCGAGCCGCCGGCGAACCGAAGGTTGCCGCAGCCGGCCGAAAGCTATCACCAATCCTGGTCTGCACAGTCGGCGCCGCTGCCGGCGCAATCCAACGTGCCCGTCAATCCGCCCGAGATCATCTACGCACCGCAGGACGACCGGCGTCCACGTCGGCATCCCACGGGACTACTTCCGCGCCCATAAGACCACGCCAACAAGAACACCAACAGGCAAACACCTACAGGAGAGAGTAATGCGTCATCTGATTTCAGGACTAGTCGCGGCAGTCGCCGTGACGGCCGCTGCGCCCGCGATGGCGTGCGGTTACGCCAACTGCGGTTACGCTGCGCCCGTCGTCTACGCCGCACCGGTTGTTGCGACCTACACCTCGGCGGGCTGCAATCCCTGTGGCGGCGTGGGTTGGGGTTATGCCCGGCTCGCCGATCCCGTGCAGCAATATTACTACGTCAACCAGGGCCCGACCTATTCCGGTCCCGGCGCCTGGGCTCCGGCCCGCGTCTATCAGGAAGACACCGTCGTCGGCTATCGTCCGTATTACGGCTACGGTAGCGGCGTCGTAGCCCCGCGGGCCTACGGCTACGGCTACCGCTACGGCGTTCGTCCGGGCATCCGCTACGGTTATGGCGCTCGCTATGGCTATGGCGTCCGTTACGGCTATCGCGGCGCGCGCTTCGGCCGTTATTGATCCGAACGTTCGAATCAATACGTCGGCGCCCGTTCGCATCCCTGCGAGCGGGCGTTGTTTTTATTTCATCAATCCCAGCCTGGAGGCGCCGATATAGAGCGCCAGCACCGCGGCGTTCGAGACGTTCAGGCTCTTGATCTCGCCGGGCATGTCGAGGCGCGCCACAACGCTGCAGGTCTCGCGCGTCAATTGCCGCAAGCCCTTGCCTTCGGCCCCCAGCACCAGCGCAAGCGGTTGCTGTAGTCCGACAGCGCCGAGGTCTTCGCTGCCTTCGCTGTCGAGGCCAACGGTCATGAAGCCACGGTCATTCAACTCGTTCAGCGCGCGGGCGAGATTCTGCACGGTCACCAATGGCACCATTTCCAGCGCGCCGGACGCCGACTTCGCCAGCACGCCGGTCGCCTCGGGGCTGTGACGCGCAGTCGTCACGATCGCCTTGACCGCAAACGCCGCGGCCGAACGCATGATCGCGCCGACATTGTGCGGGTCGGTGATCTGGTCGAGCACCAGCACGATGCCCTCCTGATCAAGCGTATCGATATCCGGCGAGGGCAGGGGATCGGCCTCCGCGAGCAGGCCCTGATGTACGGCATCGGGGCCCAGCCGCTGGTCGATCGCGCTCGGCCGGACGAGTTCCGGGGGCACGCGGGTGTCGATATTCTCGTCGGCGAGACGCCGGGCGGCGTTCTCGGTCAGAAACAGTTTGCGGATCTGGCGTTCCGGATTGGCCAAAGCCGCCGCAACCGTATGCCACCCATAAAGAATCACCGGCCCGTCCGGGCTGGTGTCCCGGTCGCGCCAAGCCGGGCGACCGCCCGGTTTCCGGCCTTTTTCGAAGGGTTTGCCGCCGCCACGGCGGAACGGCGGTTTTCGGTCGCGATCGCTCATGGGCCAGCTTGTGTCACGGGTTCCGGATTATGGCAATTTGGCCCCTCGAGGCGCGTTTTTCGAGGCTTCCCTTGGTTGACTTTGCCATGGCCCTTCGCCCATAAACGCGCCCGACCGGGAGCGCGCCATCGGCTCCTGGTATTAACGTCATCCATGGCCTGTCCGCCGCCAATCAAGCGGTTGGGTTTGCGATGCAGTTAAACGGGGGAGTGTCCCGAGTGGCAAAGGGAGCTGACTGTAAATCAGCCGTCTTATGACTTCGAAGGTTCGAGTCCTTCTTCCCCCACCATCGCCCGAAAATGGCGTTGATTTTACTTACTGTTTTGGCCTGCGGCCCGCACCTTCCCGCTAGGTGCGGGCGGTGATGTTCCGGTTTCGTCTAGTTTGTGGCCCGCCTGGGCGGCAAGTCGAACGCGGTTTGCGTCCCGCGTGTAGATGCCGGACGTTCGGCCGCCGTCAACCCACCCGAATATGGCGTCAAGCTCCTTTTCGGTCGCGCCGTTCTCGGCCGCGATCGTCGCCGCGATCTTCCGGACGCCATGCGCGCTTTTTTTGATCCCGGCTTGCCGGGTCGCCTGGGAAAACTCGTTGCCGAAACTTTCCTTCGTGAACGGCCGGCCTCGGGCGCCGCAAATCCATGTCAGGTCGCCTGTCGGTCCGATGTCGAGCGTCCGCTGTAGCGCCGGCAGAATTGGAAGCGTCACGGTAACGAGCTTGCCGCTCTTTTCGGTCTTGAATTGCACAACCCTGGAAATGGTGCCGTCCGGATTCTTGATGTCCTTTTCGTGCTGCCTGCCGATAATCGCCGCGTCGCCGCGTCGCGGGCCTGTGTAGAGCAAAACGTCGAGCCAAACTCGTTGCCGGGTGCCTTCCGGCCATTTTTGTCGGTATGTCTCGATATCCTCCCGTGTCCACGCCGGGAAGCCCTTACCCTTTTTCCGCTCGGGCGCCTCTATGTCGGCGTCGGCGGTTGGATCGGATTTGACGTGTCCGCGCTTCTTCGCCCATCGGAACATTCCCTTCAAGGTGTCGAGAAAATTCCGCGCGGCCGCCGGCGTGTTCGACCGGCGATCGATCCCGGCCTGGATATCTTTCGCGCGCATTGCGGCAAAAGGTTTCGCCCCGTTCTCCTTCAAAACGTGCGACATGATGTTTTCGCGTTGACGGCGGGTCGATGCTGCGAGCCCGGTCCAGGCGCCCGTTTCTCGGTAGCTATCCCAAAGCCATTGTAGGGACGCTCGCGAGGCCGTGGGCTTGCTTCCGATCGGCTCGCCATTCACGGCCGCTATATACTCCAAATCGAATTCCGGAGTCCCGTAGGGCGCGCGAAGGCGTGTCCGCGGACCTTTCCCGATCCGGACAAACCAAACGGTTTTGCCGTGGCGGTTGGTCTCGCGTTGAAGATGCGGCGGGCGAGGGCGGGGCATGCCTTGCATTAGAGGGTAAATCCGGGGTCCGGTTCAATCTCAAAATCTGATTTTTCCGTTCTCGGCTCGGGCACCAAGCCGACGACTATAGTCCCGTCCGGCCGAATGGTGACGTCGGCAGCGCCGGCTTGCTTCGCGGCGCGGATCGCGCGCGCAACGTCGGCCTGGGTGACCTTTGCATGTCGTCGGCTCATCGTTTCACCTTGGTGGGTATCTGCGCAGCCATTAGCGACGGCTGGCTATAAGCGTAATGTTCCATTTTGCCCCTCAGCCCACCGGTTCGAGTTTGGCGCCGTCAGGCGCGAGCCCGTATTTCGCGAGTAGTTCGGCCGGCGCCTTGCAGCCGACTTGCCCAGGCTCAGGCCCCACGTGCTTTGACCAAACGCGCATCTTGGCGAACATTTTCACGGCGCTTTCGATGTGCAAATCAATACCGGCGGCTTCCGCGAGGTAGGCAACCGCCGCGTGATCGGACCAGCGCTGTTGATTGAGCCAGGTAATCGCCTGCGGGATAAACCGCGTCCCGAATTCCGGATCGAGCCCGCTTTTCACCAGCGCATCGAACCGCTGTTCCGCCGGCTTGCGCGGGTTAGGACCGTCGCGCCGAGGATATTCCGACCAGAAGGCATCAAATCGCGAAGCAGGCTTTGCAGGCTTAGGCGCCTTGGCTGCTATCGCTTCTTCCAAATCGATTTGCACGCGGGCCGGTCGATCCTTCGACCGAGAGAGAGGGTCCGAGGTACAGGTCCTAGGTCCTAGGTCCGCAGTCGAAGCCTCGCGAGGTTTCGCGAGGGCTCGCGAACCGTCAACGAATTCAGGCAGACGAGACTTCGACGGTTTGTCAATCTTCTGATGTTCCAGCCACTTAACGATTTCAAGATAGGCGGAGCCCCCGACGGAGTATCGCCGGATCTTCCCGGCGAACTCCAACTCGTCAAGCCAGTTATCCACAAGGCCGCTGGCGTCGTCGTCGTATGGGTATAGAAGGCTCGCGAGCATTCGCGAGGCGGCGCGAGACCTCCCCGCATCGTCAACGATCGTCCAAAGCTGAACGAACAGCAGCCGAGCGTCCCGCGAAAGCTTGCCGATGCTTTCCGACTGCGGAAATTCCGGTTTGATGGTTCGAATTCTGCCCATTAAGCAGCATCCCCGGTCGATCGTTTAATCTTGTTCCGGCAGATGCCGCAGAAATAGCGGAAAGCCCTTTCGCGGCTCCATGGCATTTTATCGACTGCGGTTTCCATTGCGCCCTGGACCTCGTAGACGCGACGGTACCGGCGCCGATGCGATGGCGGAAGAACTCCTTCACCCATAGGATGATCTGCGTCACCGCCCGCCCTAAAACAACTGGGGCTCATCCAATATCTACTACCTTTTGCGAAAACGACCAGAGCGTGCAGCCGTTGATGCCGTAACGGAGAAGGCAGTGAGGCCGACATCGACGAGCTCATCGGGCAGTCTGATTGTCTCTTTCGGATCCACGGACCGGCCAGCGCGTCCCGCTCGACCAAAGCAGTGATCCGGCGTACGACGCCATTCGTCTCCCCATTCTCGATCTAGACATTCCCTTCGCCCTCGACCGCAGCTCGGTCCTGGTGCTGCGCGCCGATTTGCAGATGCGTTTGATAAGCAATCGAGACAGCTCCTCGAAAGTCTCAAGGGTTAGAACGGCGATCTAGGTCTCACAACGGTGGTCTAGGTATCGCTAACTCGCTTGATAAGCGCCAAGCCATTTGGCACTCTTTGGTGAGCGTCCTCCGGCATCGAGGTTTTTTATGCTAAAATCATTGTTTGCAATTATTGGCGCGGCTTTCTCGATTGTTGTTCTTTCGAGCAGCGGCGCCTACTGCGGCACCTATCCCTTCGGAGATGAACCGTATCGCCTGAATTGGGGATATGACCCCGAGATACAATCCGGGTGCTGGAAGTGGAATTGGCAGCAGTATCATTGGGACAATCACTGTCCGGTCTATGTTAATCCCAAGGCGTACATGTATCCGCGATCGCGTCGCGTGGTCTTGCGAACACGGGGTTAATACCAGATTGCGCGCTGGTCATTCTTAGTTCGCTCTGGAAGCTGATTTCTTGATCAGGAACGCTGAATCGTGCAAGCGACCTGGTTGTGCTTGCCGAAGTTCAGCAGCGCGTTTTCCCTGAAGCCGTCCAGCCAGAGCCCCCGGCCTGCATAGCGATACCCCACACCCATCGGGACAAGCCGCACATGCATCGAGCGGCGTGGCGAAGTGACCAGGGACGCGGTAACAACCTCGCCAACGACACTTACCGCTATCGGACAAAGCGGATACTCCCTGCCGTTCTCGCAAGTGAAGACAATTTCGGAACAGCCGCCTCGGCCCGTCGTCATCAAGCCGAGGTCCGCAGCGGCGCTCGGCTGCGGACCGATGCCAATCGCAAATCCGAAGCAGGCTGCAGTCAATACAAACTTGCCAAATCCCGCGCCCATCGCTGCCCCCAAACTCTAAAATATGGATCAACAGAGCAAGAATCGCTCAAAAGGTCAAACGTATCTTCGGCAGTCTGCCCGGTGTGCGGGTCGGTCCAGGTCCCAGTCCGGGCCCAACGCAATGCCACATCCATCGCTCACCTGGCGGTGCTGTGCCCCAACCCCAGTTACGCTCACTGAAATTTTAGGATTTGCGTTCGCCCGCGGGTACTTGACTTCAATCGTCAAAACAACGTCGCCCACGAATTCCGGCAGTGATTTGTAGAACGAGACTTCGGCCGGCACTTTGAGCGCAAGGCACGCTTTGTAGTGGGCGGCCTTTACGGAGTTTTGTCCGTGACCAACCTCGAGGTCGGGGGCCGGCCAGCCGAATGGCGTTTAGGCAGATCCGCATTTGCGCGTCCTTGTTGACAATGCCTTGATCGAACGTTCGATCATTTGTGTCTGCGCGCTGGCGACGCCATTGAGGATGCAAAAAGCCTTGCTGAGTGCCAGCGACAGTGCGGGCATCGAGGGGGGCTCCACGGGACGAAACGACGTACTCAGCCGACTCGTTGTTCTGCCAGTTTTACCCGGTCATAGTTCTCTAATTCAGCCTAACTGTCTGCTTTGGCGACGATCGATTTGGTAGCCGCAGCCTGAACATCGCAGACTTAGCCCGTCACCCCTTCCCGGGTCTTGGAGAAGGCCGATCGAGGCATTCCCTAGGGCATCGTCGTGCAGTCCCTGATCTATCTGTGTGTCCATGGGCACGTGTTTCGACAGGTCGATCGTGCGCTGGTTGCGACATTGGGGGCGCCAAAGCCACGCCGGATATGCCGGCAAGAATGTGCACGGCGGGTGCTCCATTGAACAAAAACAAGAGGTTAAAGGCATGAACGATCGTACCTTGGTTGACCCGTAGTTTTACTGGTTTTTCCCGATCCGCCTAGCTGACTCGCCTCGAGTGCGCTGTCTTTACTACAATCACACTGAAAGCATTGATTAACCAAACAGTTTTGTTGACCCTCCTTGCGGTTAACAATACCTTAACGCTCAATTTTGAAGCCACTTTTCTAGATCCTTGATTCAAACGCCTGCCTTTCGCTTCGGAGATATTTCATGAACGCACCTTTTCAGGTTGCTCAGGCTTCCGGCGTGGGAATCAGCAACAACAACGCGGCGCCGCGCATCTTCAGGCTAACAAAACCGCTTGGTGATCAGTCCGTCGTCGTCAATCTCGGATACGAACAGAAGGTCAAAGTCGACTTCTCCGGCATCGCCAACGAAAAGATCACGCTCGTACGTGTAGGCGAAAAGCTGATCATCCTGTTCGACAACAAGTCGACGGTGACGGTCGAGCCATTCTTCGATTCAAGGCATGACGCTCTTAACAATCTCTCGGTCGAAGTGGCGCCGGGTCGGGACGTTTCGGTCAGCGAATTCGCGAGCCTGTTTCCGATCACGACGGATCAGTCCGTCCTGCCCGCGGCCGGTGAAGGCAATGGCAATGCTCAGGGGAGCGGAGCGAACTTTAACAACAGCGCTGTTGATCCGCTGAGCACGGGCGGTCCGCTCGACCTCCTCGGGCAGGAGTCGCTCGGCAATTTTGCTTCGGCTCTGCAGCAGTTTGCCGGCGTACCGAATGATACGCCGATAGCAACGGCACCTTCTGCGGGCTTCACACTCTCGAATACATTGCTGATACATGACGAAACCTTTGCTGTTCAAAATGCGTTTGGCGCGAACGATCAGGGAGGTGCGCTACCTTCGGTATTCCAGCAAAATGGACTGATCGGTTGGGCGCAGAGTCCTGTTTCGGCAATTGCCTCTACGACAGCAGACTTCGGGACAAACGGGGCAGGGTCCGTCACCTATGCGTTGACAACTGCGTCGGGCGGAGCGTTCAATGGCGTAGCCTCCGGGCTACAGGCGACGATAACCGGAAACACGATTTTCCTCTTCACCGAGGGCAGTCTGATCGTTGGTCGCGAAGGTAACGGCAACCTGGCCAACGCGGGCGGTGCCGTCGCATTCCAAATCTATCTGGATCCCGCCACGCGCCTACTCAATGTCGCCCAGTACGAGGCGATCCAGCATGGCGGAGCGTCAGATCCAAACGACATCGCCTCACTCGCCAACGTGGTCTTCGTTCAGCAGACCGTTACCGACAGTCTCGGACTTACCGCGACGGCGGTGTCGTCCAATGCATTGGGCGTGGCATTCCTCGACGACGGCCCGAGCATCAGCCGCGATGACGGCGGTGAGCGGCCTTCGTCGGCGGGGTTCCTCGAACTCGATGAAACAATCGGTCAGGGCGAAAGTCCGCAGATCGACCGCTACAATTCGGGTGAATCCGAGTCGAACGGCGGGCCGTCGAACGGTATCGTCGACGACACCGGCGTTTCCACAATCACTGTGTCGACGGCACCCCTCCAGGGTCAGGCGATTGGCGAACTGTCGACCTCGGTGGGTGCTCTGGCTGCTTTGTTCCCCGCTGCAAATATTGCGTTCGGGACCGACGGCCCGGGAGCCAACGGCGGTGTCACTAACGTCCTGACGCTGGTTCTTTCGGCAGGGACCGTCGGCACGACGCTGACGGCAACTGCGCTGGAGGGCACCGCGCTTGCCGGCATGTCCGCAGCAGAGCGGGCGATCGTACTGGTTCAGGTGGATGCCGACACGATCGAGGGCAGGATTGCCGGCACCGCCGCTGCCGGCGACGAGTTTGTTGCTTTCCGTATCACCCTTGAAGGCGGCAGCGATCCGGCCACAGCGAAGATTACGGTCGACCAGTTCCTGGCGATTGACCATGGCGGTTCGGAGAATCCATCGATCTTCGACGAGCAGGCGTTCCTGCGTCTGGTTGGTGCGGGTACGCTCAACCTGCAGCTTACCACCACGGTCACCGATGGTGACGGTGATCAGGTCAGCTCGCCGGTCCAGGTCACTCTGGTCAGCAACGAGACTTCGTTCATAGCATTCGACGATGACGGCCCGACGATCACGCGCGGAGAGGGCGGAGAGACCCCGTCTCTGGTAACACTCAATCTCGACGAGACGATCGGCGCGGATCGCTACAACACGGGCGAGGTGCCGCAGGACAATAACGGGGAGGTCGACGACAAGGCGACCACGGTGACGGTGTCGGAAACGCCGACCCAGGCGCAGGCGATTGGTGAGTTGTCGACCCAGCCGGGTGCGCTGGCCAATCTGTTCGCGGCCGCGAATGTCGATTTTGGAATGGATGGTGCCGGGCCGCAGGGTGGCATCAGTAACGCATTGACGCTGGTTCTTTCGGGAGAAAACGTCGCCACGTCTCTGACGGCGACCGCGCTGGGGGACACCGCGCTTGCCGGCATGTCCGCAGCCGAACGTGCGATTGTTCTGGTTCAGGTGAACGCCACGACGCTCGAAGGACGTATCGTCGGCACAGCCGCCGAAGGCGACGAGTTTGTCGCCTTCCGCATCACGCTCGAGGGTGGCAGCGATCCGGCGACAGCCAAGATCACGGTTGACCAATTCCTGGCGATCGACCATGGCGGTTCGGAGAATCCGTCAGTTCTGGACGAGCAGACGTTCCTCAATCTGGTCGGCGAGGGCACGCTCAACCTGCAGCTCACCACCACGGTCACCGATGGCGACGGCGATCAAGCCAGTTCATCGGTCCAGGTCAATCTGATCGGCAACGAGAACTCGTTCATCGCTTTCGACGATGACGGTCCGACGGTCACACATGGAGAGGTCGGAGAGACGTCGTCTCTGGCAACACTCAATCTCGACGAGACGATCGGCGAGGATCGCTACAACACGGGCGAGGTGCCACAGGACAATAACGGGGAAGTCGACGATAAGGCGACCACGGTTACGGTGTCGGAGACGCCGACCCAGGCGCAGGCGATTGGCGAGCTGTCGACGACGGAAGGTGCGCTGGCCGGTCTGTTCACCAATGCGAGCGTTGATTTTGGCACGGACGGGCCGGGCGGCGATGGCGGCATCAGCAAGGAGCTGGCGCTGGTGCTGTCGAGCGATGGCATTGCCACGACCCTGACGGTGACTGCGCTGGATGGTACGGCGCTGGAGACCATGACGGCCGGGGAGCGGGCGATCTCGCTGTTTCAGGTCGACGCCAACACGATCGAGGGCCGGATTGCCGGTACCGCAGCCGATGGCGACGAGTATGTCGCGTTCACGATCAAGCTGAACGGGACCGATCCGGCGACGGCGACGATCACGGTGGACCAGTTCCTGGCGATCGACCATGGCGGTTCAGAAAATCCATCAGTGTTCGACGAGCAGACGTTTGTGAATCTGGTTGGTGAGGGCACGCTCAATCTGCAGCTCACCACAACGGCGACCGATGGTGACGGCGATCAGGCCAGTTCATCAGTCCAGGTCAATTTGATCGGCAACGAGAATTCGTTCATCGCGTTCGATGATGACGGTCCGACTATGGTCGCGTCCGGGTCAATTGTTGCGAACGTTGACGAAGATGGCCTGCATGCGCCGGGTCTGTCGGATTCCAATCTGGATAATTCCCGCGACGGCGAAGTCGATGGCAACGAATCCGCCGTCGCGACCTCTGCTGTGTTTGGAACACTCGGCGCGCTGGTCAATTTCGGCACCGACGGTTTTGGCAGTTTCGGTCTCAAGCCCGTCGCCGTACCGGTCGATAGTGGGCTGACTTCGGGCGGCAAGCCAATTCTCATCGTAACCGACGCCAACGGCTTGCACGGCTATGTCGATAACATCACGCCGGGATTTGACGGCGGCGATCGTGAAGTGTTCACGCTGGCGGTTGGTTCAGACGGATCTTACACATTCACGCTCAAGGACCAGATCGACCACCCGACGCTGGATGGCGCGCAAGTCGGCGACAACACGGAAAATACCAAGGTAATTGACCTGTCGTCCTATGTAGTGGCGACAGACGGCGACGGCGACAGCGTTTCTCTTGGTGCTGGTACGTTCACCGTTTCGGTGCTCGACGATATTCCGGTCATCACGGCGCGCGCGCCGAACGAGACGACGGTTACGACCAATGAGACGATTACCTACACGCTGCAGGCAGGCAACACCGATGTCCGCGGCATGGATGGCCAGAGCAATCATGATATCAAGCTGAGTGGCGTCGACGTCTACGAGGGTGACAACAGCGTCAACACGACCGGCAGCAATATCGGTATCGGCGATGGCCAGATCGTTGACGGCTACGAAGAGTCTGGTCCGAAGAACAATCCGAACATCTCGGGGCCTGAAATACTGACGATGGAATTCCTCAACAGTTTTGTTGTCGGTGTTCCAAATAGCAATAGCTATGACGTCTCTTCCACCACCTTCAAGATCGATGTCGCGGAAGCTCATGGCATCGAGTCCGCCAACGTTTTCGTGTCGGCAACCGACAACAGCAGCTTCGTCGCATTGACCTTCACTGTGAACGGCTCGCCCGTCACGGCAACGGCCGTCTATCAGGGCGCGCTGCAGGTCGGTTACGTGCTGGAGGGAGTGCCGGATCTTGCTACGGTTCACGCAGCCGGCGCGACGCCGTTTGATGTGTTCAAGGTCGGCAACTACAACGACTTTCAGTTCGATACGACTTCGTCCGGCAATCCGGAGACATTCACCGACGGCAATTCGTTCAAGGTCTTCGGAATTGAATCGACGATCACGACGACAACCGTAGTCACCGAGACGTTCAAGATCAGTGAAGACGAGAGCCCCGGAGTGAATACCGCGGCCGATCCGAACGCCGCCAATGACGTCAATCCATTGGTTGATGTTCCGCCCGGCGCGATCGTTGAAGCGAATGCCATCGGTTACGCGAAATCGTCGACCAGCGTGCTTGCTACCGGCTCGTTGTTCTCAGGTAGCGTCGGCGCCGACGAGGAGGGCACCTATTCGTTCGCGATTACCGACAGCGCCGGGAATCCGATCACTTCTGTTGCTTCCGGGCTGACGACGCTGGACGGCATCCATATCATGCTGTCCACCGACGTAAACGGGGCCGTGGTTGGTTCCGCCGGCCAGACCGAGATATTCAAGGTCTACGTCGATAGCGAAGGTTTCGTCTGGATCGGCCAGTATCAGCCGATCGCCCACGGTCTCGACGGATCGAGCCTGGCCACCCACGACGACATAGCGTCGGTTACGGCCGCCCTTCACATCAAGGCCACGCTTACGGATTTCGATGGTGACTCGACGAGCGTCGTGTCTGGCGTGGCGCTGCAAGTCCAGTTTCAGGACGATGGACCTCAGGCTTTCCTCGAGGCGTCGCAGACTGTCGCGGAAGGCTCAACTGCGACGGGCCAACTTGATTTCGTCCAAGGGACGGACGGCGCCTCAGTCACTCACGTCAACGGGATCGTGCTTGTTTTCGGAAACGACGGATATTCCCAGATAGTTCCTGGCTCCCATGGCGGCTTCCAGGTCACTGCCACCGGCAGCTATAGGTTTATCGCCCAGCCCGACGATGTTTTTGTTTCCGGCGGGCTCGAGAGCTTCAGCTACACGGTTACCGACGGCGATGGCGACACTTCGGTTGCGAATGCAACATTCTCGGTCACCGACGATGCGGACGTGACCACGATTACGCTGTCCGACGTGTCGGTGGTCGAAGGCACGGCGACGGCGACGATCAATGCGACGGTGTCGAACCCGGTGACGGGTTCGGCGCTGGTGATCACGCTGGACAACGGCGCGACGATCACCATCCCGGTCGGCCAGTCGGCAGGGACCTCGACCGCGTTCGCGGTGGTGCACAACGGCGACGATCCGTACATCGATCCGCAGAGCTACCCGGTCGCGATCCAGGGCACCACCGGCGGCAATTACGAGGCGCTGAACACCACCGATACCGCCACGGTGTCGGTCACCGACGATGCGGACGTGACCACGATTACGCTGTCCGACGTGTCGGTGGTCGAAGGCACGGCGACGGCGACGATCAATGCGACGGTGTCGAACCCGGTGACGGGTTCGGCGCTGGTGATCACGCTGGACAACGGCGCGACGATCACCATCCCGGTCGGCCAGTCGGCAGGCACCTCGACCGCGTTCGCGGTGGTGCACAACGGCGACGATCCGTACATCGATCCGCAGAGCTACCCGGTCGCGATCCAGGGCACCACCGGCGGCAATTACGAGGCGCTGGACACCACCGATACCGCCACGGTGTCCATCACCGACGACAGCGATCCGGTGACGGCGACGCTGACAACGTCCGCCACGACTATATCGGAAAGCGGCGGTTCGATTACCTATACCGTGACATTGACGGGTTCGCCTGGTGCCATTGACCCCGACACCAACCTGGTGTTCGCGCTGGCCAATGGTGAGCAAGTCACCATTGTGGCGGGTGCGACCAGCGGCTCTGCGACCAGGTCTTACACCGATGCGGAAATCACGAACCAGGTCTCGATCGGCAATTCGATCGCCTCGGTGTTCAGCGGTGGCACGGAATACGAGCAACTGCAGACCACCGGGACGACCACGGTTCCCGTCGCTTACTCGCCGGTCGGAAATACGCTCGCCGCGGTAGTTGACGATGAAGGACTTGCGCACGGTCTCGCGGGCGGAACGAACGACAATACAACCACCAATGCCGCCCACCTCAGCGGAACGTTGACCGGCTCGGGAGGCAGTGGGGGGCTCACCTTTGGCTTTGCCAACCTGAATGGCGGGACTGGAACAGTCGGCCAGGAAAACGTCAGCTATGGGTGGTCGGGAAATACGCTCACCGCGACGATTACCTCAGGTGCGCGGTTGGGATCGGTCCTGTTCACAGTCGACGTCACCCCGTCAACAGGAGCCTATACCCTCAACCTGAAGCTTCCCATCATGCAAGCCACCGGGGCCAACGAAAACGATGCGTTGCTTGCACTCCAGTATCGTGTGACGGACAGCGCCAGCAACAATGGCGTTGGTACGCTCAACGTCACGTTCAACGACGACGCGCCCGTCAATTTTGCCGCGCAATCGATGGTGATCGAGAACGGGGCCAATTCGATCGGCAGCGGAGCTCTGAATTTCCACCAGAGCATCGGTGCCGATGGTGGAAGCCTGGTCTTTACCGGTACGAATAACGCGCTGTTGCAGACGACCGGCGCGGTCACCGTGAAATCCGGCGGACAGGATATTCACCTGTTTGGATTTGCCACCGGTGTCTTGACGGGAAAGATAGGCGCCGACGCGCTCGGGAACGGCGGCACTACCGTCTTCACGGTAACCCTGTCGCCCAGCACGGTCGATCAGAACCAGGATGTTTATACCGTGCGATTCTTCCGTCCTCTGGACGATGGTTCCGGCGGCAGCATTACGCCGTCGAATTTCTCGGACCCGTCGTCACAGAATTTCAAGGTGATCGAAGGAGCGTTGAACGACGATATCGTGATTTCCGCGGCTGCTTCGCCACACCCTCGTGTGAACGGAACCAACAGTGGCAGCACCACAAGCTTCGGTGCCGGCGGCACTACCGTCGGTAGCGGTGAACTTCTCAGGTTTGACTTTGCCACAGGTGCGACGGTAGACGGTGGCGGAAACAACAGTATAACTTCGACGCTGGCCCATTATGATGTTAACGGGTTCAGCTTTACGGTCGACACGTCCGGTACGTCGCAGATCCTGTTGCGCGCCTATGATGCCAATTCCGACACCGACTTTAGCAACGATGGGCAGGATACCATCACACAGATCTACAAGAACGGTGTCCTTGTGCCCTTGGGGGCAGCGGCCCCTGGTGGTGGCTACATCATAAGCGCAGCAGACGGCGATCAGATTTCGGTCTTTACCGTAAACGGGTACAATCGAACCGAGGTGATCTATTCGTCGGGCGCGGAATTCGCCGTCGAAAGTGTCGGCTATCTGAAGTTCACGAGTGGCGAGGCCAAGCCGCTCAGCTTTAACGTCACCGCAACCGATGCAGACGGCGACACCTCAACCGGTACGATAGCGGTTACGACCACACCGCTCAGTACAACGATAAATGGAACGGCCTCGCATGACCTTCTGGTTTCCGGAAATGCCGGCGAGATCGTCAATGGCTTGGGTGGCAACGATACTGTCATCGGCGGACTCGGCGCCGACACTCTGGACGGCGGGACTCACAGCGTCGGCGGCGGGGACACGGTCAGCTACCAGAACTCGTCGGCGGGCGTGACTGTCGACCTCACCCTGGTCGGCACAGCACAGACATCGACGGGTGATGCCAGTAGTGACAAGCTCAGCAATTTTGAGAAAGTTATCGGCTCCGGTTTTGCCGATACGATCACCGGTGACGCAAATGCCAATGCCCTGATTGGTCTCGGCGGGAACGATACCTTGAACGGTGGCGGCGGTGATGACATCCTGATCGGTGGGGCAGGTGCCGACACCCTCAACGGTGGGACGCATGGCAGCGGTGGAGACATCGCCAGCTATTCGGGCTCGTCCGCAGGGGTAACAGTCAACCTCAACACCGTTGGAGCGCAAACGTCGCTTGGAGATGCAAGCGGCGATATTCTCATCAACATCGAGAACCTGATCGGCTCCAGTTTCGGGGACGCGCTCATCGGCGATACCAATGCCAATATTTTGACGGGCGGATCAGGTGCCGATTATCTGACCGGTGGCGGAGGAGCCGATCGCTTCCACTACGATTCATCTTTGGAAGGAATCGACCACATCGTTGATTTCACGGCCGGACAGGGCGATGTCTTCGAGATTTCTTCCGCCGGGTTCGGCGGTGGATTGCCGACCAGCGGTGACGCTACTGGCATATTCTCGGCGGACGCGACGAATACCTTCAGTTCCGGCAGTGAACGCCTCCACTTCAACACCGCGACACATGAGTTGTTGTACGATGCGGACGGCAGTGGAGCGGCGAGCGTCGCGGTTACTCTCGCCGTTCTCGACAATGCAGCAACTTTGGCGGCGAACAACATTCAGTTCACCAGCTGAAGGCTGAACTGGGTCTATTCGGAAGGGGCGCGGATGCGCCCCTTTTCTTTGATCACATCAAGAGCATCAGGCCGCCGCCCGACATATTTTCGCTGTCCGGCTCGAAACCCGTCCAGTCGGGCGTCCCTGCGCCAGCCGAGGCCGCCGGTGCGGCTTCCACCTGCCCATCCGGAATCCCGCGCTTCGCATAAGGCGCGGCGAACAGATGCACGCCATGCTGATTAATGGCGAACAGCGGCGTAAAGCTCGAGGCGTCGGAGTCTTCAATCAATGCGGAAAGCCGGTTGTCCAGGATCAGCCAACGGCCGTCGAGACGAGCGGCCAGCACGGCATGATCCTGACGGACGGCGCGGTCGCGAACCAGCACGAGCTGGAGGTCGTTCTGCGAAAATCCCGCCGCGGTCAGTGCAACATATTTGGCAATCGCATAATCCTCGCAGTCGCCTCTCCCGGTCGCAAACGTCGCAAGTGGGGTGCTCCAGCGATCAGCTTCGCCATGCTGGGAATAATCGCTGACATAGCGGATCGCCGCGTTGACGCCGTGATTGGCTTCTTCAAGTTTGTCGCGTCCGGACTTTGAACTGACCGCGCCGATCAACCGTTGGAACTGAGCAGCGTTGGCAGGACAATTTCCGGCATCGTTACGGCATTGATCCAGGACAGCCTGTTCCTTTGCCATGGCGGCTTCGACGCCCCGCCACTTGCGCCAAAGAAGGCCGTCAGGCGCGCGGAACGTGAACAGCCCGAATGGCTCCAGGCCGACGGTCGGCACTTCCTTTACCGCGAGCGGTGCATCCGTCGCGGTATGCGAAGGAGGGAGCGAGGCAAGGCGAACGGCATCAGGTCCGCGGCCGCGCTGACGATCGAGCTTCGCCAGTACGGCGTTGATGCTGAAGAAAGTCGCGGGCGGCCGGTCGGAGCCGGGCATGAAATCGCTGGTTGTGTCGACAACCAACGGTTCATCCGCTGAGAATGAAGGGGAGGCTGCGCAAACGATGGCCGCCACAGTAAGCGCAGCAATCAATACAGACGAGCGAAGCTTCCGCAAATTTAAGTGCGGTATCATGACGTCCCCTGTCCGGAACGTCAGTCAACGTCTTTGCGTCGATCTTCCGCCCCAATCTGTTATCGGGACGCAGCCTGCGCCTTCGCTTCTTATGTGAAGTTAAATATGGGGGCGCTTGGAGAGTAATGTCGAAAAACCGGTCAATCACCGGTTTGTGCGATCGTTCAAAATTGAACAATCGAAGGCAACGATCCGTTAAGCAAACCGCCCTCGCTCAACGTTCGCGCAGGGCGTCGTCGCGCAAGGTACGTGCCGGCTTGAGCAGATAATCCAGAACCGATTTCTCGCCGGTGAGGACTTCGACCGTCGCTATCATGCCGGGAATGATCGGCAGGGAATTCTTGGCAGTTCCGAGATGGTTCTTTTCGGTGCGGACCATCACGCGGTAAAATGTTTCCTGACGCTCCGATTTCTCGGCCTTGTCGTCGACGATGGTGTCAGCGCTTATGCGCTCAACCTTGCCTTTGAGCGAGCCGTAAACGGAAGAATCATAGGCAGAAATCTTGACCACCGCGTCCTGGTTGGGGCGAATGAACGCAATATCCTGCGGCCGAATCCGGCCCTCGACCAGCAAGGAATCGTCCAGCGGAATGATATCCATCACGTTGGCGCCGGGTTGCACCACCGCGCCAAGGGTGGTGACGTTCAATTTGTTAACGATGCCGTGCACTGGAGCCTTGAGGTCTGTACGCCGCACGCGGTCCTGCGCCGATTTGATGTTCTCATCAAGGACGGCCAAATCGCCCTTTGACTTGGCGAGATCCTCGTCGGCTTGTGATCGAAATGAGGTTACTGCAAAGGCGATCTTCGATTGTGACTCGGCAAGCTGCCCCCGCATTTCAGTCGCCTGACGGTCAAGCCGCAGCATTTCGATCTCAGGCACGACCTTCTGTTCGTATAATCGGCGCGTGAGGGTGAGTTCCCGATCGAGCAATTTGAGGGAGCCGCTGAGACGAGTTACCTGCTGATTCAACACATCAACATCCTGCGCCAGCTTTTGTGCGCGCATTTTGAAGACGCTCGCCTCTGTCGCGACGGCAGCGGGTACTACTTGATCAAGCTGATCAGGGAACGTGACTTCGGTTCGTCCTCGTGCTTCCGCTTCGAGGCGCGCCACGCGAGCAGCCATGGCTGCGCGCCGCTCTCTGATTTCGCCGAACTCCGACGCGAATTTGGTGTCGTCGATACGCATCAGGGATTGTCCCTGTTGTACGATCGCCCCTTCCTGCACCAGGATATCGCCTACGATACCACCTTCGAGAGTCTGGACCACCTGAGTCTGGCGCGAGGGCACGACCCGTCCATTGCCGCGCTTGACCTCATCCAGAACGGCAAAATGGGCCCAGACCAGAAAGGTCGTCAGCAAGGCGAGAAAGGTGAACAGGAGCATACGGGACGTCTGCGGCGTGCGCAGAGCAGCCGCGGCGCGGACGTCGTTGGCAAAGGCAAAGTCAGATGGAGGCATTGGGCTTTTGTACCAAGGTTGCCCTTTGAGTGGGCTGCGGGTTGCCGTCGCCTGCAGGCGCCGTCGGCTGACCTTTGAGGATGGCCAAAACTTTGTCACGTGGCCCATCCGCCACCAGGCGGCCGTTATCGAACAACAACAGACGATCAACCATTCCGAGAAGCGAGAGGCGGTGAGTGGAGATGATGATGGTCATCTGCTCTCCGCGCATTGCTTTCAGTCGCTCCAGGAATTCGGCTTCGCTCCTGATATCGAAATGCGCCGTTGGCTCGTCCAGGAACAGAACGCGCGGCTTTCGGATCAGTACGCGCGCCAGTCCGATAGCCTGCTTTTGTCCGCCAGACAGACTGCGACCACCTTCCGAAATGGGCATATCGTAGCCCATCGGATGGCCGGCGATGAAATTTTCTACCCCCGACAGTCGCGCTGCCGCGAGGACTTCTTCATCGCTCGCCTCGGGCCTGCCCAAAGCAATATTATCGCGCAATTTTCCAAAGAACAGGTCGGTATCCTGCATCGCAAATCCGATGCCGGCGCGAAGATCCGAAGGGTCGTATTGACGCGAATCGACGCCATCGACGAGAATTCGTCCCTCCTGAGCTTCGTAGAAACCGAGCAAAAGGCGCCCGACTGTCGTTTTTCCCGATCCGACACGTCCAATAATGCCGATCCGTTCGCCGGCCTCGATCTTGAACGAGACCTTATCCAGCGCTTTGCCAGGAGCGTTTGGATAGGCGAAGGAGACGTTCTCGAAATTGATGCGGCCTTCGCTGACTTTCCTGGCAACGTAGGCCCGCTGCGGAGACCGTTCGCGCTCCAGCGACATGATGCGGTCGATCGCTTTGAGCGCCGCGAAGGTTTGGGTCCCGCGCGTTATTACCGAGGCAATGCCGGCGATCGGGGACAGGACGCGGCCGGCCAGCATATTGGCCGCGACGAGGGCGCCAACGGTCAGCTTGCCATCGAGGATAAGAAAAACACCGACAACCACCAACAGAAGGCTGGTTATTTGCTGTGCAGCGTTTGCGCTCGTTAAGGTGAGCGATGCCCAGAAATGAACATCCTCGCCCGACCGTGCCGTGGCGGCGACCGACCGCTCCCAGGCCGTCTGCATCCGGGCTTCGGCACCGGTCGCGCGGACCGTTTCCAGGCCGGAAAGCGATTCGACGAGAACGCCGTGGCGCGCAGAGGATTCCGCCTGCAGTCGTTTCATTGCGCGGTCAAGCGGACGCTGCATCGTCAGGCCCAATGCGATCATGATTGGTAACATGATGAGCGGAATCCAGGCTAACGGTCCCGCGACGATGAACAGCACACCGATAAAGAGGAGTGCGAAAATCAAATCGGTTACAGATACCACACTGCCCGAAGTGAAGAACTCGCGCACTGAGTCGAAGTCGCGGAGCTGATTGGCAACGATACCGACCGAGCCGGGACGTTGTGCCAGCTTGATGGCCATCACGTGTTCAAAAATATTCGCAGCGAGCACGACATCTACGGTCTTGCCTGTCACGTCGATCATGCGGCTTCGCACGGCACGAAGTACAAAGTCGAAAACTATCGCGAGGCCAAGCCCGATCGATAGCGCGATGAGCGAAGGGATCGCGCCGTTAGGGATGACCCGATCGTAGACGCTCATCGTGAACAATGGCGTGGCAAGCGCGAGCATGTTGACCAGAAAGGCAGCCAGCGCGATGTGGCCGTAGCTGCGCCAGTACAGCTTGACGACTGACCAGAACCAATGGGTCCGCGGGAGGTCTCCCGCAGCGACTGCGCGTGCGTCAGCTTCAGCTGCCGCCCTGACAAGAAACGCATAACCGGTGTAGTTTGCGATCAGCGAACTAACGCCAGCAATCCGAGGATTGCTCCGATCCAACGCCGGATCGAGAACCTTAACGCTTTGGTTTTTCGCGTCGATCCCGAGGAGGATCAGCGCAGTCCCGTCTTTCATGATCAGAACGGCGGGAAGAACCATTGCAGGAATGTCGAGAATGGCGCGCTTGACCGCCTCAGTTTCCAGGCCGGCACGCCTGGCTGCCCGGTCATACAAGGCAACGGAAAGTCGACCATCAAGTATTGGAAGCCCCCCGAGCAGTGCCTCACGGCTTACTGCGCGACCGTGGTGGGCAGCCAGATAGGTCAGGGAGGCGGCGAGGGGATCGCTTCGGAGCGTGTCTGCGTTGGTCGAAGCAACGACCGTCGCTTCCGGCTCATCATTGGATGGCCAGCCTTTGGCCGACTTGGGCGTCCGAAACAACAAAATCTAAAGCCTCTGATCGAAAACGAACCAGACCAGCGAAATATCGAGCGCGGCCAGAAACTGTCACGTTACAGCAGTCTGCGAACCGAATCATTCGCGAGGCGCGAATATCCTGACAAACAGTTAATCGGGCCCCATTAACTATGATGCACTGGCCGTTATTGCGGCCCGCACTTGCAAGTCTGCAACGCTCACTTTTCGGGAGCGAAGGCTGTCAGCAGCCAATGAGGCTTGCCCTTTTCGGCGCCGGCGTACGCCATGGCGTTGGGGCCATTCGGGTTCACGAAAGCAACCGACCCCTCCGGCTTGTGGCCTCGTTTTTCGGCGAACCATTCCATTGCGCCGATCATTCTAGCTGCAGACGTCCCACGGGGCCAGCGATCCTTGAAGCCATCTTGGGGGTCAACTGCTGCATAGGAGGTCACGCCAACCTGAGCACCGACAGGAGCATTAGATACGCGGAGAGGTTCCGACCCCGTCTGCGGCAGCATCACTCGCAGCGTAGGAAATTTGTAGGGAACCAGTCCGCCCGGTCCGATGTCGAGCGGAGCAGCATCCACGGGAGGCGGGGCCTTGAGGTATTCCAGAAGCGTTCCCATTGCCGCGAGCAGCTGGTAGTCGGCGAAAACGATAACGCCACGCGAGGAGGTGAGCGATACAGCCGCATTGAAGTACTGGTTCTGTGCGTTCAAGAGATCAATCAGCGAGCGCTGACCAAGCTCGTATTCCTTGTCGAACGCGGCAATCGTCTTCCGGTCGGCCTGCAGCTGCCGGACCAGGGCGGCGACCCTGGTTGCAGTAATCGTCCGCGCCGCCCATGCCTTGTCGATCGACTCGAGCGCGTCGCGCTGCAACCGCGCATGGCGCATCGTGGACTCGGTGTGGCGCTCGGCCATTTCCGAGCGGCGCCAGACATCTTGGCCGCCCCGGAAGATGTCCCAGGACATCACTACTTTGCCGCTATAACTATCGTGGGTAGCGCCCAAATAGGGATACGTATTATCGTTGTGAGTTGCGCGGCCTTCGAGGGCGAAATTTGGAACGAAGGCGCCGTCCGTCACTCGGTACGCATGCTTTGCGGCGGTAACATCCGCTTGCGCGGCCAGAATGGTCGGATTGAAACGGGTAGTCACCGCCAAGGCTTCATCCTTGGTGCTTGGCAATCCGGCGAGGGGGCCGGGGAATCTCAAATTGAAGGGCTCAAGCCCAACAACCTTGCGGTATTTTGCCCGCGCTTCTTCCAGACTCCTGCGAAGCTCAGCGAGAGTGGCGCGCGCATTTTCGACGCGCTCCCGGGCCTGCTCGAGGTCGCCTTCGCCGGCCCGCCCGCCCGAGAACCGCGTATTCACGTTCGAGAAGATCTTCTCGTGGCTGGCAACGTTCTGCTCGCCAAGGCCCACCAACCGCAGGTACCGCACGACATCGACATACGCCTCGGCAGCGTCCAGAGCGATCAACTCTGTCCGCTCGCGTACGCGAAACGCTGCAGCGTTGACTCGGGCAGATTGGCGCCAGATGTCGTGGATAGAAGCAAAGCCATCGAAAAGGACTTGCCGGACGACCACTGATTCCTGCGAGCCATTCCGCCACGCTCCATTTCCGGCGATCGGAACGGGCAATGCGCTTGAACTTACAACCGGATTGCTCTGGTCGAATTTTTCCGGACCGTAGCGAGCTTCGATCCGCACTTGCGGCAGCAGGGTGCTTTGGGTCTGCCGAAGCTCGGATTCGGTTGCGCGCCGATTTGCTGACGCCTCGCCCACGCCGGGATTGGTTTGGACGGCTTGTTTCAGCGCATCATTTATTGAATACGGCTCAGCTGCCAAGGGGCCGCCGGCCAAAATGAGGCCCGCGATCGCCAAATATGCGGATTTCATTTGCCCCATCCCCGTTAGCCAAAACAATAAACTTGCGTCTAAAATAACGTCGAAAAGCTTAAATTCTGATCTCAGCCTAACAAAAGGAGTGGTAGTCACCTATGATATTTTTGCAACATTGGGCGGGAAGAGTCGGAACCGGGGGCGGATGTGAGGCTCAATCCCACGCCATTTGAACGTGAGCATTAGACCCGTTGCATGGTCCGTTGCGATGGATGCCATCCTTCTTGCAAAGTCCAAAGAATAGCTAAACACGCTCCCGCTTGTGTGCCCTGATATGTTCGCCCTGGAAACACGAGCCCCGTTTCCGGAAGGCCATGACGCTGCCGAGGAAATCTTTGACCTTGCCAGTAGTTCTCCTGATGAAGATTCGGGAAAAACCGGCAATATTGCCCCGCGTTTTTTAAAACGCTAACCCCACTTGCCCGCCGGGAATAGCGGGGCTTTTTCGTGAGATCAGCGATACGACGGCCACGACACCGGGTGGAGGAATCTCGGCCGAGCCGCGGTGCGGGCGTCGCTGAAAATCCTCTAAGACTTTCAAAGGGTCGAAAAGGCCCGCACTTTTCCATAATGTCTTGATTTTGTTCGTATATGTTACTACTTCTTCCCCCACCTGGCTCCGCCAGCTACGGCTAGGCAGGCCCTATCGTAGCGAAGGCTGCCTCGCCGAAGCCCGGAGGGCGTAGGCGGGCCACGGGCTTCATCCTCTACTCAAGCCATTGAATCAAATGAATAAACTCCTCGGTGTAAATCGCCGATGGCACGATTAGGCCCGCTGGAGGCCAGTTCGAACGAGCTCCTCGCTGGTGGGCTCCTTTCTCCCTGCTCAAAACCACGGTGCGAGACCGCCTGTCAGCCTCCGTGGTGGGCGATCCCGTTGGGATGCCGGGGTGGTCACTCCACGCTTACGGTAGTTGTCCACGGCCCGCGTACCGCCGGGAATTGCAGAACGGGACGCACTCGATCATTTCGCGGATGGTGCCGGAGGCACGCCCAGCAGTTTGGTGAATCGATAGGCAATCGCCGCCTGATTGAACTCCCGTGATTGGAAATGCCGGGAGGCGGCCTGTTTGTGCGCGGCCAGAAGGCTGGGGCTTTCGAGATACCTGACGATTGCACCAGATAGGTCTCGTCTCGGCGTCCGTTGTCGCCGACAGGATCTGTCCCGTATCGCCATCTTCAACAGCCTCCCGGCAACCGGGATGGCTGGATACGATCGATGCCAGACCGGTTGCGGCGGCCTCGATCAGGATACGGGGAATGCCCTCGCCATACCTTGTTGGCAAGCAGACGACGTCGCATTGCCGCAGCAGGTCAGGCATGTCCCTGACGTGACCGAGAAAGCGGATCTCCTTCATCTGTTCGAGATCGCTGTGCGGAATCGCGTCGGGATCATGATCGTCCGGGAGCCCGGCAACGATGAACTCCACGTCGGGACGATGAGCCAGGTCGCGCGCCGCCATCAGAAACGCACTCAGGCCTTTCGACTTCAAAAGCCGGGAAGCGAACAGAATTTTTGTCGGGGGACCGGTTCGCGGCGTCTCCAGCGGATAAAACAGATCGGGCTCCACACCGGCGCCGTCGATGAGCGAAGAATTCTTGTCGTTGGCGATGCCACGCTCTGCCCAAAAATCGCAATCGTGCTCGGTTTCGAAAGTGAAATGCACGCAATCCGGTCGTGCCAACATGCGAAACGCAAAGAGCGTCAGCGCGCTTGCGACCGGGTAGCGCCGTTGGCCGGGCGCTTTCGGCAAGGACATCATCCGGCCCAAACCGGGAATGGTAATCAGAATTCGTTTCGGAAAAGCGTGGAGGAAACGCGAGGCGATCGACACAAATCCGGAAAACTGGCGGGCTTGAGCGTGACAAGATGCACGGCGTGCGGCTTGAACGAGCGGATCGTTCGCGCGGTCCGGATCATCAGCGCCGCATCGCCGAGCGGATCGAATTTGAAGCGCTCGATGGGTACGTGAATGTATTTCCAGCCCTGAATGCGGTTTTCGGCAATTTGATTGCCGCCGGCAATAACCGTCACGTCAACACCAATGGACGTCAGATGGGTGACGACGGAGAGACGATGCCTAAGGAAGTAGGCGCCATCGTTGCAAATCACGAGAACCCGATATCCGGTGCCGTCGTTTGATTTCCTCGGCCTGCTTGAGTTCGTGAGCGCCGTTCTGGAGCTGATCGGGGCAGTGATTTCCGGCGTTGTAAAGCTTGCCAGCGATGTGATTCGCCGGTTGACCGGACCGCCAAAACTCCAGCCCTGAGCGTCGTAGCCCTAGGTGGTACCATCAGGCGCCTCCGTGGTCGGGAACGGCTTGCCGGGAATATAGAGGGCGATCGGGCGGATCTCGTAGACCGCGGTCGGATTGACCTTGCGCAGGTCGCGGGCCACCGCGATCGCGGCGTCGGCATCGGCGCAGTCCACGACATAAAGTCCCAGCAACTGCTCCTTGGTTTCGGCAAACGGCCCGTCGATCACGACCCCGGCGCCCGGTCCTCGCAAGGTGCGGGCCTTGCCCGTCGCCCCCAGCCGCGCCGACGGCCCCAACAATTTCTGTTCGTTGAGCCGGTCATGAACCCCAAGCAACTCGGTCATCAGGGCGGCGTCCTCCGCCGCCGTCCAGGACATCACCTCGGCTTCCACGTGGTAGGCCAGAATGGCGTAAAGCATCGATATCTCCTTGGCTAAAGCGTTTTCGAGCGAAGTGCGTGAACCTGCGCGGACGTTTGGCAAAAGCCTGTCTCGACAATTCCGTTTCAGCAAAGTGTCGGACGATCGCCGGGTGAGGCACGTCACGAAACATTCCGGAAACACGATATAGGGGTTCGGTGCTTGAACGCGCGGCGGCAGGTTAACGACTGATGAACAGAACGCAGCAACTGCGCATCATCCACGGAGACGGTCATGCAACGCAAGCCAGCCTCGATCATCAGTGACGCCACCCGGTCCCATTCGGCGTCGCCCGCATCGACGCAGCCCGGCGATTGGCACGATGTCTCCGGCCATCACCGCTATTACGGCAGTTCGGCCACCAATGGCGGCGAGAACATTGTCGAAAGCCGCCGCGGCGCGCGTCCGCGATCGGTCAATCTCTGCGGCTTCTGACCGGCCTTCGCGTTAGCGAGACCACCCCCAATGGCCGACGTCACCCTAGGCGCGCTCTTCATCCTGTTCCTGCCGTTTCTGGTGTCGCTGTTCGGGCAGGGTGGAATGGCGAAGATGCTCACGCTGGTGACGAGCATTCTGGCGCTGCTGCTCAGCGTCAAGGAATACGGCGCCGTACTTCCCTGGATCACCGGCATGGCGATCGCATTGGCCTCGGTATGGGAACGAATCCGGCAGCGCCGGATGGCGTGAGCCGTCGGCTCAAAAGCTTCTGAACCTCTGAATCGAACAGCCCGGCCCTATTGCTCTCGTCCCGGGCTTGCGGAACAATGCCGCCAGCGATGGAGGAAGAGATGGGGGCAGCGTTCGCCGTAGCGCTTAACGTGCCGTGCTGAAGATCGTCTTGCTTGGCACGTTCGTGAGCGCCGGCTGTGTTGTGGCGGCCTTTGCACAATCCGGCAATGCCGGCGGCACCATCGGCAATGATGAAAAGGCGCTCTCGGGCACCAGGCAGGAATTGCAGTCGAGCGGACCGGACCGAGACAGCAATACGTGCGTCGTCGCCGATCCGACCGGAACGCCGCTCAACATCCGGACATCACCGAACGGAAAAATCGTCGGCAAGATCGCCAACGGCGAGCGCATTCGGATTTCGGACCAGACAACCGAAAACGGAAAGCAGTGGGCCTATATTTCGAATGCCGCTTCCCGGCCGATCGGTTGGGTGTTTCGAAAATTCCTTGTGTGCAGATGAATTGCTCTGGTCGCGAGTTGCCACAATTCTGCGCCCACAACCAAAAAGGCGCGGCGGGATTCCTCCCGCCGCGCCCCAACTCTTGAACTCGCTGGTCCAGGGCTGAGAGCGCCCCGTTGCCAGGCCTCTAAGTGCGAGAGCCTAGCGGGCGATCCCAGCGAGGTGACAGCGCTTGGTAAGAGACACTGGATCACCTCCTTTCGTTGTTTGTGGAAATAAGAGTATAGGCAGCGAATCTGTCGCTGTTAAGGGGCGGACCGGCACGGATTTTGGCCGGAACCGGACCAGTTTGCCGGGCGGCCGGGCGTCGTTTGGCGGTTTCCCGGCGGTTTCCCTGCGGGTTCCGGGGTGGTTGAGGCCGCCCGCATGGCGTGTTAGTTGATCGCCCAACGCGGGTGTAGCTCAATGGTAGAGCAGCAGCCTTCCAAGCTGAATACGAGGGTTCGATTCCCTTCACCCGCTCCATTTCATTTCCCGCCGTGAAGAAACCGATACCAGGCATGGCGTCAGCCGGGAGCGAGCAACCCTTAGCTGACGAGCAATCCTTGCTTGAACAGAGAACCAGGCGGCGGCAGGTCTGATGCGCATCATCTATTTTTGCCTGGGCTGGGTGATGGTCGCGCTCGGCGTGATCGGCCTTGTGATGCCGCTGATGCCGGGGGCGGTTTTTCTGATCGTGGCGGCGGCGTGTTTCGCGCGCTCCTCGCCGCGTTTCGAGGCCTGGCTGCTCGAGCATCCGACACTGGGCAAGCCGTTGCGCGATTGGCGCGCCGCTGGAGTTATCCCGCGCACCGCCAAAATCATGGCTTGCGCGGGGATGGCGCTCGGCTTCGCCGTGTTCTGCTATACCTTCGCGCCGTCAGTGCCGCTCGCGCTGGCCGTGGCGGCGGGTTTTTTGGCCTGCGCCGCGTACGTCGTATCGCGGCCTGGGATGGCCGATCAGGATACGTCCGCCTAACGTACCAAATTCGGTGTCACGGCAGAGAGTCAAACCGAACTCTCCCAGCGCTTGTAGATGGTACGGCAGCAGCCTCCCAAGCTGAACACGGAGGTCCGACTCCTCCTAACCTGTTCCTGCAGGGCCGTTTCCAAAAGGATGTTCTGCATTGACATGCAATTATAAGATGCAGACAATACTTGGATTTGGGGAAGCGAATGATTACGCGAATTGTCTTAGGGGTTTTGGTTGCTATTGCGTCAACGTCGACTTTGAGGAGCGAGGTAGTCACGGCGAGTCGGAACGGCGAGCCGCCGAGCGATCTGATTGCTCTCGGTTCGAATACTTTGGCGGTCGTGGACCACGTCAACGCAAAGATTTTCTTCGTGACTCCGTCCGGAGATGAGCTGGGTCAGCGAAGTTTTCCACGCGACTTTCGGGTTGATCGTCATCTTTATCTAAACGATCAGGTCCTCCTGAGCGACACCGCAACAACTCGAGCCCTCTCGATCAAGCGCGGCGATGTGCAAGCGGCCTCTCTCCCGGATATCAAAGTTCTCCCGACCCATCCGCAAGATGTACGTCAGCGGGCAATTCGGCGCACGCATCGACGCATTGGAATTCAGGTGCCGAACCTCGCTAAGGAACTGGACGTTAGAGCCGTCACGAGCGGATATCTCGCGTCCGCCCTCTACCTGGGACAGGATGAAAAGGGGCGCTCCTACACGCTGGCACGAGAGCTGCAACTCGCGACTACTCAGGACATGGCGGATGGCAAGACCGTTCTTTACGACGGCAAGCCAATTACGCGCAATACAATCAAGATTACCGTAATGGTGGGACGTCATGACGCCGAAGGTCAGCGTACTGAAGTTGCAAAAATTCCGATCAACGTAGCGTACAAGCTGGCGTTTGGGCGCTACGTTGCTGTGGCGCCCGATGGCAAAGTGTATGCGATGCTCTTGAAATCATCTGGCCTAGGACTACTCGAGGCGAAGTTCACAAAGGAGACACAGCAAAAGAAAAACAGGAAACCCATTGCTGCAGGTGCGGCAACGGCGGCGGCGGCTGACCTGTTGGCTGCTGCCATTCCGATCGTATCGTTAAGGAGCCTTGCGGAACTATCCGCCGACTCTGCAGATGAAAAGGATACTCCTGGTCAGGAGGCGGACTCGGGCCGCGCTGTCAACACGACGATCGCCGCCATGAAAAAGGAAGCAACTAAATGGCTCAAGTTCTCGTGGACACCGCAAGCTTCTAATCTTGCCGACGGAAATTTTGAGAACTGCAAAAGTAATATCAACGCGCCTTTTGAGCTGCCGCATCAGTTCAAGGTTGCTGTGGTCGGCACGCCTATACCCTATGTTCCTTACAACTGGGGTGGGAAAGTCTCCCTCAATCAGATTAAGCATGAACTCGAAAGGGGCTACCGTGCTGGCAACATATGCAGCAAAGCCGACGATGCATCGCCCAACACGACTGGCATAGATTGCTCGGGCTTCGTTGGCCAAGTCTGGGGCGTATCGTCATTTGGAACATCAAATGCCCATCGGCGCTCCCTTTCTTTACCTGGTATCAATAAGATGAGGTGGGGGGACGTATTCAACCGTTCTGGCAAGCATATTCGCATGTATGTTGGCGAGGATACGGAGCGACGTGATGAAGAAGGCTTGCGGTTCCGCTCCATCGAGTCTGCCAGCATGTGTGGAGGTGTCTGCGAACGAAGTCACAACATCGAACAATACAATGGCTATGAAATTCGGCGCCGAAAATGAGACCGGCCATGCGATTCTTGGCGACGTTGGTCACACTGGTGTTCGCTAGTGATGCCTCGGCTCAGACTTTCAGGCCCGATCGCGCGGCGTTTTTCAAGAGCTGCGCTCAGATCACGGATTACGAAAAAAGGGATGGTGTTCTGATAGACCTTGGGAAGCGCAAGCTGAAGGACCAGCACATCAGAACCATCAATTTTTTGTTCGATCATTGGGAAAGAGTTGGCAACGAGGACAAGCGGCAGCTCGCTTACATCATCGCGACCGCTTATCGAGAGACGCATGGCCGCCTTGCACCTATTCGCGAGGCTCCGAGATGTGGCTTGGACGAGGAGTGCCGGGAGGCTGCGATAGCTCGAGTGCTTGCCAAATATGCCAGAGCTCGGGGCAGGCCGCCAAAACCCAATTACGCGCTGCCCCACAGCAACGGTCGTCGATACTATGGGAGAGGGTATTCACAGCTCACTCTGCCGGAAAACTATCGCAAGGCAGACAAGCTTCTGGGGACCGGAAGTTTGCTTTATGATAAGCCGGATGAGGCCCTTAATCCGGAGTATTCTCGCCGATTTCTGATCGAGGGGCTTTTGAAGGGCCTTTATACGAGGTGGAAGCTGTCCGATTTCTTTTCTGCAAACAAAGCCGACTGGATCAATGCGCGTAAGGTCCTTAACCCCGGCTCTCCGAACAAAGAGGTCACCGCCGCGTACGCCCAGGATTTGAACAGGTGTCTCGCTGAAGGACCGTGACCGCCGCCACGAGCACAGTGGCGTCCGCATGCCAGTCCTGATCCCAAGTAGCCTTGTGCAGCTGGCCGTCTCGAACGATGCTCACGAGCCCCGCAGAGCCTCATCAGGAAACCCTCCATGCAAGTCGACGTCAAAACCGCCACCGACCGCCTCATGCGCTTCCTCGCTGTCGAGGGCGTGACCGGAAAGGAGGCCGCGATCGGACGCGAGCTCAGCGCGGCGCTGCAGGAAAGTGGCGTGCCGGCGAGCGCGATCCGCCTCGACGATGCCAACACCCGCATTCCCGTGCCGACGGAGACCGGCAATCTCATTGTCGATCTGCCCGGCCGCGGCGCGATGCATAACCAGCCGCGGATCATGTTCATGACCCACATGGACACCGTGCCGCTGTGCGCCGGCGCGAAGCCAAAACTGGCGGGGCGCAAGATCGTCAATGACGCGAAGACCGCGCTCGGCGGCGACAACCGCGCCGGCTGCGGCGTCCTCGTCACGCTGGCGGCCGAGCTTGCGAAGCAGAATCTCGATCATCCGCCGATCACGCTGCTGTTCTGCGTGCGCGAGGAGAGCGGGCTCTATGGCGCGCGCCACGTCAAGACCGACGAACTCGGCTCGCCGGTCATGGCCTTCAACTATGACGGCGGCTCGGCCTCCAATGTCACGATCGGCGCCGTCGGCGCGGATCGCTGGCAGGTCGAGATTTTCGGCCGCGCCTCGCACGCCGGCGTCGCACCCGAGCGCGGGATTAGTTCGACCATGATTTTGGCACTTGCACTCGCCGACGTGAAGGCCGGTGGCTGGTTCGGCAAGGTGGTGAAGCGCAAGCTGCAGGGCACCAGCAATGTCGGCCCCGTCACCGGCGGCGAGGGCCGGCCGGCCGGCGACGCCACCAATGTCGTCACCGACTATGTCCATGTGCGCGGCGAAAGCCGCAGCCACGACAGCAAGTTCTTCAAGGAGATCACGAAAGCCTACAAGGCGGCGTTCGAGAAGGCCGCTAAGAACGTCAAGAACAGCGACGGCAAGTCGGGCCGCGTCAAGTTCAAGGCCGAGACCGACTATTATCCGTTCCGCATGAAAGAGAGCCTGCCCGTGGTCAAGCGCGCGATCGAGGCCGTGTCCGGCATCGGCGCAACACCTTCCATCCGCGCCGCCAATGGCGGGCTGGATGCCAACTGGATGGTGCGCCACGGCGTTCCGACGGTGACCTTCGGCGCGGGTCAGAACGAGCCGCACACGATCGACGAGTGGATCAATCTCGACGAATACGACAAGGCGTGCGCGCTCGCAGTCCAGCTCGCGACGATGCGGTGAGTGTGTGCCAAAAATATCCGGGCGAGCTGTGCGTAAGCCTGCGCGGCGCCTCATTCGCCGGGAACCAGGCTCCCGAGCGCCGGCGGCGATGCACGCCGATGCTTTCGGCGCGAAAGATACAGCAACAAGCCGGTGACCACGAATAACGGCATCAGGGCCGCGGCCAGCATGAACACGAGCTTGCCCGGCCATCCTCCGAAGATGCTGCCGCGGTGGATATCGAACATTCTTACCAGGATTTTTTCGCCGGCCGACTTGTCCGCGTAGAGCTCCGACGAAACCAGCCGGCCCGTGACGGCATCGATGCGGAATTCGTCGCGCGCGCCATCCTGGGATGCATCGGGCGCCCGGGAGCGGATCCGGACGACCGTCCCCGTACCGGCCGGCAGCGTCAGCAGTGCCGTCGTGAAGCGGCCGTCCCGTTCATGCAGGAATGTCGACCAGACGCGATCGAGCGCAATCGGGGCGGTGTCGGTCGCGGCCGTGCCCTTTGGCGATTTCGGCTGCATCTTCGGCTGCGCCTTTGCCTGCATCGATGCTGCGGCGACCGGGGGGCGCGACAACAGCCAGGTGGCGCCGTCCTTGAACCAGTCGAACGAATACCAGAGGCCACTGAGCCCCATGATCAGATAGGCCACCAGCACCCAGGTGCCGACGACGGAGTGCAGCGAGCGGTAGAAACCCCGGCCATGCAATGCCAGATTTGGCTTGAGCCATATTTTCACGCTGCCGGCGCGGCGCGGCCATCGCAGCACGATTCCGGAGATCAGGAGCACGATCAGGCCGATCGTGACCGCGCCGTTGATCGGCCGGCCGTAGCCATTGCCGTCGCCGGGCAACAGCAGCCAGCGATGCAGTTTGCGGACGGTGACGAAAAAGTCCTCGCCGCGCGGCGAGCCGAGCAGGCGGCCGTCATAGGGATCGACATAGACCGAGGATGGCCGCGAGCCGCCTTCGTTGCGGGCAAAGCGGATGCGCACCGCCGCCGACGGATCACTCGTCATCGTCACGGCCGAGACCTTGCCTAAATCCTGGGCGGCCTGCAGCCGCGCGACCAGCGCATCCGGCGTCAGCATCGGCGTGGAGCGGGCCTCGACCCGCATGATGCCGGCATTGAGGCTGGCGCCGATCTCGTCCTCGAAGCTCATCATCGCGCCTGACATCCCGACCACGGCCACCACCAGCGAGATCGCAAGACCAATGACGGAATGGACCTGCAACAACGCGGGCTTGATCGAGTATGTGCTCATGGCGGAAAAAAACATGGATGGAACAAACATGTCGCGGGGATTGGCGCCGGAATCGGCAGGGCTCGTCGCATTCGCCGCCTGTTCAAAACAGCGTTGCCGAACAATACCGAAGAGATGTCCGCCCCGCTACCCGGGGCGGACATACGTAGTTTGTAATCATTCTATGTTGCGCGCACGTGCCCGTAGAACACGCAACGCCTGTTGTCAGAACTTCACCGTCGCCGACAGCGATACCCGCCGCGCGTCGCCCATGGCGACGTTCAGATTGTTCACCGCGGAGGGATAGTAGACGTTGTCGAACAGGTTCTTGACGTTGAGTTGGTAGATGACGGGCAGGGTCTGGTATTTGGTCTCGTAAGTCGCGAACACGTCCGCGACGACATAGGAGGGCAGGACGAAGGTGTTCGCTGCGTCGCCGGGCCGGTCGCCGACATAATGCGCGCCGGCGCCGACCCGGAGCCGGCCGGGCAGGGCCGTGCCGAAGTCGTAGACCAGATAGAGCGAGGCCGTGTTCAGCGCCACGTTCTGCAGCGCCTTGCCGGTCAGGACCGGGTCCTCGGTTACCCGCGCGTCGGTATAGCCGTAGCTGCCGATCATGCTCCAGTTGTCGGTCAGCTTTCCGGTGACGTCTAGCTCGACGCCGCGCGACCGGACCTTGCCGGCGGTGCGAAACTCGGTCACGCCGGTGGCGCTGTTGAGCTGCGATACCAGCACGTTCTTCTTGTCGATGTCATAAAGCGCCAACGTGCCGGAGAGTCGTTTGTTGACGTCGAACTTGACGCCGGTCTCCCACGAAATGCCTTCTTCGGGCGCAATGTTGGAGCCGATCACCACACCACCGGTGAGGGGCGCAATCGTCGAAGTCGGCTTCAGCGACTGCGTATAGCTCGCATAGAGGGAGATCTCTTCGGTGAGTTTGAGGATCGCGCCTCCGAGCGGCAGCACCTTGTCACCGCTGAGATTGGTGTTGGCGACGAAGGGGCGCCCACGCCCTGCCAGTTGTTCGAATTCCATGTAACGGATGCCGCCGACCAGCGCGAGCCGGTTGGTGACGTGAAGCGTGTCCTGGAAAAACAGCGCCCTTGTGCCGAGCTTGTCGGTCTGGTCGCTGTCGCTGGCCGAAACTGTCGTGCCCGGCTGCAGCAGGCCATAGACCGGGTTGTAGATGTTGAACACGTTGGGGGTGGCCTGCCGGATCAGGTCCTTGCGGTAGATCGTTCGATACTGGGCGTCGCCACCAAACAGCACGTCGTTGCGCATGTCGCCGAGCCAGAACCCGCCCTGCAGGTAGGACGTGCCGTAACTGACGTTGCTGAGCGAACCCCTTGTGCCGTCATTGCTGCGGGTTATGATGCCGGTGACGGGATTGACCGCGGTGATGCGTAGCTGATGGGCGCTGAAGCTTTCGGTGTTGTAGCTGTAGGCCGCGTACAGCTTCCAGTCCTGGTTGATCCGGTGATCGATCGAGGCCTGCATCAGGTCGGACGTCCCCCACATGTTGTTGTAGGGCTCGTCGAGCCGGCGTGTCGCCGGTATCGCAAGCGGCTTGTTGGTGCGGGAGTCGAGCGCGGTGCCGCGGTCGAATGGAGAAAGGAAATCGCGGTGCTCGTAGTTGAGCTGGACCGTGGTGTTTTCGCCATACCAGGCCAGCGACGGCGCGATCAGCGTTTCGCGGCGATTGCCGAAATTGCGCCAGTAGTCCTCGTTGACGCCGTAGGCGATGAAACGATAGGCCAGACCGTCCTTGCCGATCGGGCCGGTGATATCGAAGGTCGCATCGGCGCCGTGTTTCGAACCAAAGGTCGAGCCCAGCACCGAAATCGAGCCGTGCTGGTAGAGTTCCGGACGCTTGCTGATGGTGTTGACGATGCCGCCGGGATCCATGATGCCGTACAGCAGCGAAGCCGGTCCTTTCAGCACCTCGACGCTTTCGACGGCGGGATTGAGGCTGCGGCCCTGAACCAGCGGCATGCCGTTGCGCATGATCGAGCCGTCGCGGTTGTCGCCGAAGCCTCGCCTGATGACGGCATCCTGGGTGCCGGCGAGCGTGTTGGTCTGGGTGATGCCGCTGATATTGATGAGTGCGTCGTCGAGATTGCGAGGCAGCTGATCCTTGATCACCTGCTCGGGTACGATATTGACTGATTGCGAGGTGTCGAGCGGGGAGGCGCCGGTGCGCAGCGTGGTCGAACTCGGCATCGCGCGATAGCCGAGTTTGGCTTCATACTGCGCGGCCGCTGCCGCGGCGGCGCGCTCCGACGGCGTTGGCTCCGCGGGCGCAGCATTTCGATTTCTCTGGCGCGCGGCGGCCGCTTGAGTCCGCCGCGAAGAGGTCCCCGCTGCGCGCGCGGGCTTAGCTCGTTGCGTCGGCGATTCCACCGTCACCGGCGGCAAAGGAACGCTCGATTGCGCGCTGGCGACCGTCGTGGAAGCGGAGAAATCAACCAGCAGGAATGCCGCGCCGATAAGCAGATGCGCACAGCTCTTTTCGGTTCGATTTCGATGGTCCTGCACGAGCCGGCAATCAGCGCTAACACTCACTTCGATTCACTTCCATGCAGAGACAACATTTGCGATGGCTGCCTCTAGCAGCCGCCGCGAACAAAAAGAACTTTGCTGGAATTGAATCTCTCTAAGAACCGGCGGGCTTCAGGCCAATGTCTGCAAATCCATCACGGCGATGAATTTGTAAGCGGCAGTTGCAGAATAATCATGCGGGCAAGCCCCTTCCAGCGCTGCGACACCATGTCGAGATGACGCAGCAACTGGCGGCGGGACAAACCGTCGGAAAACGCTAGCGGATTTCGCAATCATTGGCGCTTCGGCGCCCGCAATTCCCGGCAGCGTGATCTGACACAGTCGGGCCGGTGGATCTCACGCCGTATGGCCGGGATCGAAATCCGACGGGGTCTTCTTCCTGCGCTGCGGGACCATTATTGCGGGATCCGGCTGTCCCGGTACCCCGCGCGGTCCGAGTTGCTCGCGCTGAATGTCGTCCTCAGATTGCCTCGGTCGGCCGTCATCGACTTGCCGGCGAATTTTGATGCTCTCGTCGTAGATTTGCCGACTGGTTTTGGTTTCCGGCATGTGGGCACCCGCTTTCAGTTGCTGAGTTCCTTGCGGTTCGACCGTTCGAGTTCACGTGCTTGTCTGAAATCGTCGATGTGGTGAGTGTTGGGTACATAGGCGGCTTCCTTGGCGAGCAAGTGATAGACGCGCGCCACCGTGCGCTGTCTCTTCTTGACGTGCCCGGGCGGCATCTGCCGTGCCTTGCCGATCGCCTCGCGCGCGTGAGCGAGGAAATAATGATGTGAGTCAGACATTCGCGTTCTCGTAAAAAAGCGCCTCGGTGCCCATACAAACCAACGTCGTCGGCGAAGTTTCGTTCTATTGGGGAGGAACGGAGAATCCCGAAAAGGGCGCGGAACCCGTGCCACCGACGGCCCACCCGGTCCCGGACGGCCCTTCCGCTTCACCGTGGCTTTGCCGCTTTGCGCCCCTTGGCGGCACGGGAGCTTCGTCGCCGGCTGTATTCCGTTGCCGGCCAGCGCTTGTCGCTGATGGCGGCGCGCACGACCTCGATCACGGTCTTGCGCACCTCTAGGAAGGCCTTGGTCTGCGGCCGGTCCGCCAGCGCGATCAGTCCAAGCGAGCGCGTCAGCGGCGGATCGATGATGCGCCGCGCATGATATTTCTCCGCCGCAAGGTCAGAGAGCACGGTGGCGCGGGAGAGAATGGCGCAGCCGAGGCCGGCCTCGAGCGCCATGCGCAGCGCCGGCAATGAATCGACTTCGAGCGTCTCGCTTGGAATGACCTGATTGCGTAGAACCTGGGTCTGGATGATGGCGCGCGAGGCCGGCATCGGCGTCAACCCGAGTACGCTTCGTTGCGGAATCGCGGAGAAGGCGATCGGACCGGTCGATCGGCCGATCAGGCTCGGATGTCCGACGAGGTAAAGATCTTCATCCAGCAGCAACTCGACATCCAGACGGGCGTCGCGGGGAGGATTGTAGGCGAGCGCGAGATCGACGGTGCCCGACAGCACCCGCTCGGTCAGCGCCGGTGACAGCGCTTCGACGATTGTCAGGTAGACGCCCGGAGCATTGGTTCGGACCGCCTTCATGAGATCGAGCGCGACCAGGGAGATCCCGGTATGGCTGAGGCCGAGGTAGACCGGACCGGCCGCGGCCTCATTAAAGGTCCGGACATCCTCTTCCGCCTTGCCGAGCGCCGACAACACAGCGCTGGCGTGCTCGTAGAGCCTGCGTCCGGCCGCCGTCAGCGCGATGCCGCGCGGCCTTCGTTCGAGCAGTTTTACGCCGAGATCGTTTTCGAGCGCGGCGACGTGATGGCTGAGCGCCGACTGGGCAATGTTGAGCGTTTCCGCGGCCCTCGACAGCACGCCGGCGTCGGCAATGGCGATGAAGTATCTGATCTGCCGCAATCCCAACGCCACCGTGATCGCTCCGCCATCTAATTATTAGAATAGAATGATCATGATATTATATTTGTCAGATGTCTCTGGACGCGGCAAGCTCACAACCAACAAAAGATCACCCCGGGGAGCCGCGGCGCATGGACCTGCCAAACAGCGTCGTCATCAGCGAAGAGGGGCCGCGCGAAGGCTTTCAGATCGAGCCGGGCCCGATCGCGACCGCGGACAAGATCGCGCTGATCGACGCGCTCTCCAATTGCGGCCTGCGCCGGATCCAGATCGCCTCCTTCGTCAATGCCAAGCATGTTCCGGGCTGGGCCGACGCGGAGGCCGTGGTCGAGGGGTTCACTGCGCGGCAAGGCGTCGAATACTCGGCGCTGTGGTTCAACGAGGGCGGATTGCGACGCGCGCTCGCGTTCAAGGGGAAGCTGACCCTTGCCGGTTTCATTTCGCTGAGCGCATCGGAAGCCTTCGCCATCAGGAATCTCAACCGCGATCGCGCCGGACAATTCGATGCCATGCGCAAATATGTGCGGGTGCACCAGGAAGCCGGCGTGCCGATCGCCAAGATCATCGTCATGGCCGCCTTCGGCTGTAATTTCGCCGGCGACGTCTCGCCCGCAGCGGTCGTGGAGACGGTGGCGGACGGGCTTGCCGTTGCACGCGAATTCGATGTTGAGGTGCGGGACGTCGCGCTCGCGGATTCCATGGGCTGGGCGACGCCCCGGCGGGTCGCGGCTGCGGTCGGCGCGGTTCGTGATCGCTGGCCGGACTTGCGGATCGCTCTGCATCTGCATGACACGCGCGGGCAGGGTATCGCATGCGCCTATGAAGGACTGAGGCTCGGTGTGACCGCGTTCGATGCGGCGGTGGCGGGACTCGGCGGCTGTCCGTTCGCCGGCCAGCCCGGAGCGCCCGGCAACATCGCCACCGAGGAACTAGCGCTGCTGTGTGACGAGATGGGCATCGCCACCGGCCTGGACGTCGAGGCGCTGATCGAGGCCGGGCGCCTCGCCGAGCGGATCGTCGGACACCGCCTGCCGAGCGCCGCGCTGCGTTCGGGAACGCTGGCTGCATTCAGGAAAAGGGCTGCATGATGACGGCGTCGAGGCCCCTGGCGGGATTGAAGGTGCTTGATTTCGGCCACACCATCATGGGGCCGTGCGCGGGCGTGCTGTTTGCCGATCTCGGCGCCGACGTCATCAAGATTGAGCCTGCCGGTGGCGATCCGACGCGACGCCTTCCGGGCTTTGCCGCCGGATTTTTCGCGACCTATAATCGCAACAAGCGCTCGATCGCGATCGACCTGAAGCGGCCCGAGGGGCAGGCGATCGTGCATCGGCTCGTCAGGGACGCTGACGTGGTGCTGGAGAATTTCGGGCCGGGAACCATCGAGCGGCTGAAATGCGGCTGGGACGACCTGCGCCAGGTCAATCCACGTCTGGTCTACCTTTCGATGAAGGGTTTCCTGAAAGGGCCGTACGAAAATCGCGGCGCGCTCGATGAAGTCGTGCAGATGCAGTCCGGGCTCGCCTACATGACGGGTCCGCCCGGCCGGCCACTCCGCGCCGGCGCGCCCGTGATCGACATTCTCGGCGGCGTATTTGGCGTGGTGGCTGCGCTGGCCGCGCTGCGCGAGCGCGACGTCACGGGAGTCGGGCAAAAGGTCGCCAGCTCCCTGTTTGAAAGCGCGACCTTCATGCTTGGCGCCGTCGTCGTCGGCAGTGCGGTCATCGGCGGTCCGATGCCGCCGATGCCGGCACGCAGGAATGCCTGGGGTGTCTATGATGTTTTCACCGCGTCCGATGGCGGTCAGGTCTTCATCGGCTGCACCTCGGACGGTCACTGGCAGCGCTTCTGCGAAACGTTCGGCTTCGACGACTGGCGCGATGATCCCCGGTTTGCAGGCAACGCCAGCCGTTGCGAAGCGCGCGAGTGGATGCTGCCCGAGTTGGAGCGGCGGATCGCGCGGATGCCGCTCGGCGAAATCCTGGCAAAATGCGAAGCGGCGCGGGTGGCCTATTCGCGGGTTGGCCGGCCCGACGAACTGTCGACCGATCCGCATCTGCTTGACAATGGCGGATTGCTTGCGACCGCCGTATCTGGACTCGGAGGGGGACCGCTGGTCGGAATCCCGGCGCTACCGGTCGAGTTCGGCGAAGGGCAGGAACGGCCCGGCCTCGAGCGCCAGCCGCCGCGCATCGGTGAGCATACCGACGAAATTTTGCGGACGGCCGGATATTCGGAACGCGAGATTGCGGATCTGCGCTCGGCCCGCGTTCTGAGCGCGGCTGTGAGCGTGCCCGCATAGCAGTGAACAAGACAGAAGAACGGCAAGAGCGGTCAACCCGCCTTCGCGCAACGCAACACGGTCAGGGAGGAGGCGGAGTATGATTTCCGGCAAACTGGTTCGAGGGAAAGCTCGCATTCTCGGTGTGGCAGCCGTCGCAATGGGTTTGGTTGCAATGATGCCGTTTGCCAAGGCCCAGCCATATCCATCGCGAACGATGACAGTCCTGGTGGGTTATTCCGCGGGCGGGCAGGCCGACGCGCTGGCCCGGATCATAGGCAAGCAACTCGGCGAGAACCTCAAAGTATCCGTCGTCATCGAGAACAAGACTGGCGCCAACGGCATGATCGCGGCGCAGGCGGCCGCACGCGCCGAGCCCGACGGATACACGATCCTGATGGTGACGGATGCGATGCTGACGATCGATCCGCACCTCGCCACCAGCAACCAGTTCGACCTCTCGAAGGCGATGGAGCCGGTCGTCAACCTCGCGTCATCGCCGCTGTTGCTTGCCGTCGCCAACAACGTGCCGGCCAATTCAGTTGCCGAGCTGGTCGCTCTGGGCAAGCAGAAGTCGCAGAGTTTGAGTTTCGGCAGCCCTGGCAGCTCGACGCCGCATCGCCTCGCCGGCGAGATGCTGCAGAAGGCCGGCGGCTTCACCATGACCCACATTCCCTACAAGGGAACGTCGGTGGCCGTGAACGATCTCCTGGGCGGGCAGATACCGATGCTGTTCGGCGCGTTCACGGCGGTCGAGCCGCTGGCGGCGGCAGGCAAGATCAAGGTGCTGGGCGTCACCTCGGAGAGGCGTGACCCGCTGCTCCCCAACGTGCCGTCGATCAGCGAGACTTTTCCGAGTTTCAAGATCACCAGCTACATCGGGCTCATGCTGCCGAAGAACACGCCAAAGCCGGTGATTGATGCCCTGAACAAGGAAGTGAACCAGGTGCTTGCATCCGAGACGATGCGCGGCTGGCTGGACAAGCAGGGCATGATCGCCGTTGGCGGCGCGCCGGACGCTTTCAAGCGCCAGATCGAGGTCGACTATCAGGCGAGGGGTGAACTTGTGCGCGCTCTCGGCATCACTGCCGAATGAGAGATGCGTTATGACATCAGCACCAGCTCGACAGGTCCGGTTTGACGGCCGCATCCTGTTCCTCTCTGAAGACGCCGACGTGGTCGAAAGCCAGTTGCAAGGGACGGACGTCTCGCTGGCCGAGGCGCTGCCTCTGCGCAGTGACGTGTCGACCGACGAGATCACCCCGGCCGCGATCTGCTATTATTACGACGAAAAGCTCGGGGAGTATCCCTATCTCGGTCTGAAATGCGGTCAGCGCCTCCCGGTGTCTGCCGGCAGCGTCAAGGCCGGCGGGTTCGGCGTGACGGTGGCCGGGCGCCGCTACGGCAAGGGCTCGTCGCGCGAGGCCAGTCCCTATGCCGAATGGTGCGCCGGCATCAGGCTGGTGATCGCCGAAAGTTTTGAGCGCATCTACCGGCAGAACTGCCGTAATCTCGGCATCTACACCTCGACCGATTTCGCCTTGATCGAACGGATACGCCGCGGCGAGAGCATTTCCGTCAGCGAGTTTACCGAAGGAGAGGACGAACTCACCGCCGAGCTCATTCGGCGCGGAGGGCTGTTCAAGCTGGCGCGCGCGCGAAAAGACGGATGGTCGCCGGCCATGCGCACCACCGCATCGCGGCCGATGACCTATGCCGAAAAGATCATCGCACGCGCTATCGCCGGCAATTCGGCTGCGGTTCGCCCCGGGGACGCCGTCTTCGCACGGGCAGACTGGCGCTACGCGCACGAATACGTAACGCCGATGTGCGTCAGCTTTCTCGAGCGGGAAATGGGCGGCGACCCGATCACGCTGCATGATCGTGCGAGCATCGTCTGCTTCGGTGATCACTTGCCTTTCATCCACCAGAGCATGGCGCCCGAGCGGCGCGCCCGCGGCCTGCTCGAAGCCGCGCAGGCATTGGCCAGGGTGCAGCAGCAATTCTGCGAGACGTATGGGGTGCGCCTGCACGGCTACCTTACCGACCGCGACGGTTCGGAAGGCATCAGCCACTCGATCATGGCAGAGCGTTACGTGAAGCCGGGTCAGTTGGTCGTCGGCACGGATTCCCATACGCCGCATTGCGGAGCCTTGGGCGCCTTGGCGTTCGGCATCGGCACGACCGAAATGGCGAACGCGTGGTTGACGGGAGAGGTGCGTGTCGAGGTGCCGCGGACATGCCGTGTGCGGCTGAGCGGCCGCCTTCCGGCCGGCGTTGAGGCGAAAGATATCGTCCTGCACCTCTTGCGCTTGCCCTATGTGCGCGAGGGAAGGGCGATCGGCCAAATGTTCGAGTATTGCGGCGAAGCGCTGTCAAACCTGTCCACCGACGAGCGCGCGACGCTGACCAATATGGTGGCGGAAATCGGCGGCTTCAGCGGAATCGTCGTGCCTGATGAGGAGACGCAGCGCTTTGTCAGGGAGCGCCGCGGCATCGATCTGCCGCTTGAGCCATGGATGTGCAGCGACGAAGGGGCCGAACTGGCTCACCTCATCGAAATCGATTGCGATAGCCTCGAGCCGATGCTGGCGAGGCCCGGCGATCCCGGTCGCGGCGTTGCCATATCGGAACTGGCAGAGACGGTGGGGATCGATATCGCCTATGGCGGCTCATGCACAGGCGGCAAGCGCGAGGATCTCTTACATTACCATGCCGTGCTCGAATGGGCGGCGCGGCGCGGCATGCGGGTCGCTCCCGGCACACGTTTCTTTCTCCAGTTCGGCAGCCAGGATGTTCGGGACTACTGCGTTGAGAGCGGAATGCTTGACGTGTTCGAACGCGTGGGTGTCGAACTGGTCGAGCCCGGATGTGGTGCCTGTGTGAATGCCGGCCCCGGCGTCTCCGAGCGCCCCGACCAGGTGACGGTAAGCGCGATCAACCGCAATTTTCCAGGCCGCTCCGGGCCTGGGCAAGTCTGGCTGGCGAGCCCGTCGACAGTCGCGGCCAGTGCGATTGCCGGTCGCATCGTGAGCTTTCGGCAGTTGCGTGCACTGAAAGCAGGGGAAGGCGATACGGTCCCAGACGGCAAATAATTCGTTTTGCACAGGAAGGCTTTGGCCTTCGGGGCTTCCCATCACACGACGAGCCGGCCGACCCGATCGGCCACGGTGATCTGCGCCTCGGTCCCCGAATTGAACTCCAGGCGGTCGGCTTCGATGCCGTCGCTGAAGATGACGCCGTTTTCCGGCATCAGGGAGCGGACGCTGAGCCGCTCGGATCCTGTCAGCTCGCCATAGACCAGATGGACCTGCGAGGTGCGGCTCGGAAACGGTTCGCGCACGGCGAAGCGCAATGCGTGAGAATCCCAGGCTTGCGCCGAATAGGACGCGGGCTCCGTCTGGCCGCCGAACGCGCCGGCGATGGCGAGCGAGCCGTTGACGATGCTCTTGAACCACGCCGTCGAGCCGAGGCCGGTGGCGACGATCAGGCCGCTCGACGACTGAGTCTCCTTGTGATCGCCGGCCGCGATCTCATAGACCGCTGATGTGTGCGTGCGCGCGCCGATGAAGAGCTCGTTGACGGCATGGAGCACCTGACCGTTGGTCAGCGTGGCCCTGGCCATGGTCACCGCCTTGAAGCCGCGCTTATCAGTGGCGACCTCGCGCAGCAGGGCAGGGAGATCGTCCGGCACGAACGGCAGCAGGATGCCGTCGTAACGCCTTGCGTCCGGGTTGAGGCCGATCAGCGGGTGGCCGTCTAGATACTTCAAGGTGTTGGCGACCACGCCGTCCTGGCCGAGCGCCACCACGATGTCGGCAGGCCCGAACAGGAAGTTGGGCAGGAAACTCCGGTCGATGATCTGGTAGCGGCCCCATTGCTCCAGCGTCTGCACGGTGCGGTGCCGCTCTGCCTGATAGACGTCGTGCTCGCGCTGATAGTCGGAGAAGTCGGCGCCGAGATGCTCGACATAGAATCTCGCTTGCGCGGCCGTCAGGTATTTCGCGATCAGGTCTTCCAGCCGCGTCTTGCGGGTGACCAGCACCACCTTGCGGTCATTGGCGGCGGGCATGCACGGTCTCCCTGGGCTTCTCCATCAGCGCGTTGAGCAGTTCCGGCGAGACGTTCAACTGGCCGATCCGCTCGGCCTTTTCGGCGATCCCGCCGAACGCCTGCGCGATCAATTGGCCGGGCTGCATGCCCGCGGCGGCGAGCGCCTGGATCACCCTCGTGTCGACGCCCTCGAAGATCTTCATCAGCGCGCCGACGCGGTAGGCTTCGGCGTCCGCGAGTGTCCTGGTGTTTTCCGCGTTGAGCGCCACGAAATCCCCGCGCTTTGCTTCCAGCGTGATGTCGGCGACCATGCCGGCTTCGCGCAACTCGTTCTGCTTGGCGACGACGCTGGCCTCGGCGTCCATCTGGGTCTCGCGGATCGAGCGCTTCTTCTGCTCGACGGCGATTTCGGTGTCGAGCTCGCTCTCGCGAATCGCGCGTTCCTGTTCCACCGCGAAATTGCGCCGTGCGAAGATCGCCTCGTCGGCGTTTCGCAAAATCGCCTCGCGCGCCTCCGCTTCGAGCGCCTTGGCGGTGTCGGGCGTCGGCTTGATCGCGCGGATCGATACGCCGAGGATTTCCAGCCCGAGCGAAGCGATGTCGGCGCGGCTCTTGAGTCCGGTCGCGATGATGTCGGCGATCCGGTCGGAGGCCTGCAGCGCTTCCTTGAGCGTCAGGTCCTTCACCACCTGTTGCGCCAGCACCTCGACGGTGCCGAGGATCCGCAGCGGCAGTCTCTCGGGGTCGTCGGACTCGTAATTCTTGCCGTCCTTCTTGAGCGTGAAATTGAGCATGGCCGCCGCCCGCTTGGGATCACTGACGCGATAGGTGACGTGGCCCTGGATGGTGACGGCCTGAAAGTCGCGGGCGATCTGCTCGAAGATGAAGGCGGCGTCGCGGCTGCCGATCGGCACCGCGACCAGCGAGGTGACCGGGGAATAATAAAACCCCGAGAGGCCCGCGCCTTCCTGGGTCACGGCGCCGCCGCGGTATTTCATCAGGTAGGTCGTCGGCTGTGCCTTGATGAACCGGATGCCGAACATGGCGTGTACTCCTTCTTCTAGTTCGCGTTCGTAAGTGTGTCTGGGCAACTAAGTAAGTTGGACAGTACAACTAAGTATGCTATTGTCAAGCCCGGCGGCAAAAAGGTTCATGGGACACGGATGCGGGCATGGAACAGGGACGGGGAACAAGGTCGGGCAACCCGGGGGCGCTGGATTTTCCGCGGCCGCTGACGACGGTCGACGTCGTCATCTTCGCCATCCGAGACGATGCGCTCCAGGTCCTGCTGGTCCAGCGCCCGGCAAATGAGGGCGAGCCGTTTCCGGATTCCTGGGCATTGCCGGGCGGTTTCGTCGACATCGAGAAGGACCGCGACCTTGAAGCCTGTGCGGTCCGCAAGCTCAGGGAAAAGACCGGCATGGTCAGTCCCTATCTCGAACAATTGGGAAGCTGGGGAAGCTCGGGCCGAGATCCCCGCGGATGGTCGGCGACCCACGCCTATTTCGCGCTGATGCCCGATTTGCCCGCGAGCGGCCCTGGCGCCGCCGACGCGCGGTGGTTTGCCGTCGGTTCGGGCAAGCCAAGGATCAGGCTTGCCTTCGACCACGCCGATATTCTGGAGGCGGCGGTCCAGCGCCTGCGCAGCAAGGTCGAGTACACCTCGCTGCCGGCCTATCTGATGCCGCCGGAATTCACCCTGCCGGATCTGCAGCGGGTCTACGAGATCGTGCTCGACCGCCCGCTGGAAAAGAGCGCGTTCCGCACCCGGATGCTGGCGGCGGACCTGATCGAGCCGGTGGCCAAAATGCGCAAGGGGCCGAACCGGCCGGCCCAGCTTTACCGGCTGAAGAAGGCGAGATCCCCGGTGTTTTTTGCGCGGACGTTCAACGCGCCGGGCTGAGGCGTTTCGGCGCGCCACAAGCCACAGGCGGATGGCTGCATGCCGCGAATGCAGGGCTCATGACCGCAAAATAGTGTATCGGCTGGGCATCGCGCGCCGGGGGGACATTCCGGCGCCACCAAATCAAAAGTTTCGGAGGAAGTTTCATGTCGGCTCTGCCACTCGAAGGCATCAAAATTCTCGACCTGACGCGGGTGCTGGCGGGGCCCTTGTCGGCGCAGATGCTGGGCGATCTCGGCGCCGAGGTGATCAAGATCGAGCGTCCCGGCGGCGGCGACGATGCGCGAGCCTTCGGTCCGCCTTACCTCAGGGATCCCGAAGGCAAGGCCAACAACAACAACTCGTTCTATCTGTGCGCCAACCGCAACAAGAAGTCGGTCACCGTCAACATCGCCTCGCCGGAAGGCCAGGACATCATCCGCGAGCTCGCAAAATCCTGCGACGTGATGATGGAGAATTACAAGGTCGGCGATCTCAAGCGCTACCGGCTGGATTACGAATCGATCAAGGAGATCAATCCCGGCATCATCTATTGCTCGGTGACCGGTTTCGGCCAGACCGGGCCTTACGCGCCGCGCGCCGGCTACGACGCGATTTTGCAGGCGATGGGCGGCCTGATGAGCGTCACCGGTCATATCGACGGCGAGCCCGGCGAGGGGCCGATGAAGGTCGGCCCGTCGATCGTCGACTACATGACCGGCATGAACACCTCGATCGGCATTCTCTCGGCGCTGTTTCACCGCAAGGTCAATGGCGGGGAGGGGCAGCATGTCGACGTCTGCCTGTTCGACACCGTGATCGCCTCGCTGTCGCATTGGTTGCAGATCTATCTCGTCAACGGCGTGACGCCGCCGCGGCGCGGCACCTGGGGCAATGGCGGCATGCCGGCCGGCGTGTTCCGCGCCACCGATGGCGAATTGATGCTGGTGGTCGGCAATGACGGCCAGTTCGCGCGCACCTGCGCCGTGTTGGGCGCCACCGAGCTTGCGACCGATTCAAGATTCCTCAAGAACAACGACCGCGTCGTGCACGGCAAGGAGATCATGGCGATCTTCGCCGGGCTGTTCCTGAAGAAGCCGGTGGCGTACTGGCTGGACGAATTGGAAAAGGCCGGCGTGCCCTCCGGTCCGATCAACAATTTCGAGCAGGTGTTTTCCGATCCGCACGTCCAGTCGCGCGGTATGCGGGTCAAGGTCGAGCATCCCTTCGAGCCCGAACTGTCGCTGATCCGCAATGCCATCTCGTTCTCCGGCACGCCGGTAAAGGACTATCGCGCGCCGCCGCTTCTCGGCGCGCACACCAGGGAAGTGCTGGCGACGATCGGTTATGACGACGCCAAGGTCGAGGCGCTGAAGGCGCAGAAGATCGTGTAGGCGAAACAGCGACATTTCGATCATCGTCGAAGCGTGATCGTGGCGGGGGACGTTAATCTTGCGCCCCGATCCGCCAATCGAAGGTGCCGTCATGAAACGAGAAACGCTCCGCGTCGAACCGATTTCCTCCTGGCTCGAGAGGTGGGGGGCGCCTCCGGCATCGCCGGTGACGCGCGCCGGCAACATGATCTTTGTCTCGGGCCTGCCGCCGTTCGATCCCCAGACCGGCGAAATCCTCAGCGTTCCGATCGAGCGCCAGACCGAACTGGTTCTCGAGCAGATGAAACGCTGTCTGGAGGCCGCGGGCGCATCGCTGGACAATGTGATGAAGTGCAACATCTACTGCACCTCAGCCAGGCACTTTGCGGCCGTCAATTCGGTCTACCGGCGCTACTTTCCACAGGACCCGCCGGCCCGCATCTTCGTCTGCATCCCGGAATGGACCGGGCCGTTCGACATCGAGATCGACTGCGTGGCGATGATGTGAACAGCCGGTCTTACCAGGCAAGCGACAGCCGGGACCATGTTCTGGCGAAGATTCTGCCGCCGAAGAAAAACAAAACCGCTGCGAGCGCAAACGATCCACCCAGGTAGAAGGGGTAGAAGAAGATCAAGACGTTCCACGACGAGGCGCGTCAAACCCGGAAACAGGCTTTCCACCGCAACGGCCGCAATGAAGATGCCCAATGCCAGCATCACCGAGCTGGCGAATCCGGCGCCAACCCGCTGCACCGCTCGTCCTGCGCTCATGTTGCGGAAGTTCGTTGTGATCCCGACGGCCCAGAGCATCATGAGGCCGAGAAACACAAAAGCGGCCGCGATTCCGGGAGGACCGATCGTGTTGTCGTGGCCATGCCCAGCGAGCCTTGCAGCGAGGGCGACGATGGCCAGGGCGGTTGTGGCGAAAAGGGAGAAAGCCAAACCGCGAACGACCAAACCGGACGCTCTTTCTTGTCCTGTCGCATCGGCCGGGCTGCCAACGAAGCTCAGCACCCATCCCCAGGCCAGACCGACCGGCACCGACAGAAGGCTTGAGCAATAAACGAGCAGCACACGGCCGCCCGTGACGCCGGAAAAGCCGCCTGTCGGCAGGTAAATATTAATCAAGACGACGAAATGGGTCAGCAAGGCAGTTACGAGCGCAACGATCGCTGCAACAAGGGAAACGAGCAGCTTCTTTACGTCGCCGTCCCGCCGGTACCGCCGGCGCGCAGTTACGGCCACGGCCCCGCCAAGCAAAGCGCCGGCCAACAAGGCGATCATCCCTACTGCGATTTCCAACATGCTTGCCGCCGAAAACTTCGCTGCGTCGCACGCGATCATGTGCAGGCAAGCTGAAGATTTGGTTCACGGCGGCTCGTTGAAATGCTCAGGTTCACGATATGCGGTTTGCGCACCTCAAGCGGATAAGGAAGCGCGAATGGACGCGCGCCCGTTCACAGGTCCTGCCGGGTCAGCCGGCCATAGGGCGGCGCCATGGACCGGGCCGGCGCTTTCTTTGCGGGCTCGCCGCCCGTCAGCGCCATCACCGACACCGCGACCACGCGTTCGACGATCGCATTCACGTCGTTGAGGTCGCATTGGCCTTCCGACAGTTTTGTGAGCCGCTCCTTTTCGCGGATCGTGTGGTGCGACATCGCGAGCGCAAAATGCAGACCCCAATAGAGCTCGGCATCGCCGCGGCCGGGCAGGGAGCGGCGCATCGCGGCGACGAATTTCCGCAAATGATCGACCTCGCGATTCTTGATGCGGCGGATCGGCGGCACTGACTCGATCGAGGCGCGGATCATGAAGCGCGCCGCGGTCGAGCCTTCGCGGTCAGGGCCGAGGCAGCCGCGCAAGGTGGGGCCGACCAGCGCATGCATGATGGCCTCGATCGAGGCGCGGCCGCCGCCGGCTTCTTCGGCCGCCTTCAGTTCGTTGAGCCGCTCGCGGTTGGTGGCAAGGCTGCGGGTCACGAACAATTCCGCGATCAACTCGTCCTTGGAACCGAAATGATAATTCACCGCGGCGAGATTGACGTTCGCCTCGGCAACGATGTCGCGCAGCGTCACGTCGCCAAAACCGCGATCGGCATAGAGCCGTTCGGCGGCGGCGAGAATGGCGGAGCGGGTATGATCGGACGCCATATCTGGTCCCCTGTTGGGGAGTTGCATTTCAAACGTGTGTATGAAACTATCGTTTGAAGGGCCGGAAATGTCAATCCGCCTCCATCGAAGCCAGCAAATCTCTTGCGGCGCACGAGGGGCGGGCAGACAGTGCCGCCAAAGGTTTCAAAAGCCAGCAAATATCTTCAGAAGGGAGCGTCCCATGGACTTCAATATGTCAGAACGCCAGACCGAATGGCTCAACCGCGTTCGTTCGTTCATGAAAACGCATGTTCGGCCCGCGGTGCCGATCTACGACAAGCAGGATGCAGAGGGACCGCGCTGGAAGGTCATTCCGATCCTCGAGGATCTGAAGAAGAAGGCCAAGGCCGAAGGCCTTTGGAACATGTTCATGCCGCCGAACGCGCATGAGGATGACGAATTCCGCGGCGCGGGATTGACCAACCTCGAATATGCGTTGCTGTCGGAAGAGATGGGCCGCATCTCCTGGGCTTCGGAAGTGTTCAATTGTTCCGCCCCGGATACCGGTAACATGGAAGTGTTTATCCGCTACGGCACCAAGGAGCAAAAGCGGAAGTGGCTGCGGCCGCTGATGGACGGTGAAATCCGTTCCGCCTTCCTGATGACCGAGCCCGCGGTGGCGTCGTCGGACGCGACCAACATCGAAACGCGCATCGCAAAGGATGGCGACCACTACGTCATCAACGGCCGCAAATGGTGGTCGTCAGGCGTCGGCGACCCCCGCTGCAAGATCGCGATCCTGATGGGCAAGACCGATCCGAACGCGGCGAAACACCAGGCGCAGTCGCAGATCCTGGTTCCGCTCGATACCCCCGGCATCAAGGTGGAGAAAATGCTTCCGGTGTTCGGCTATGACGATGCGCCGCACGGCCACGCCCAGGTGCTGCTGGAAAACGTTCGCGTGCCCAAGGAAAACATCCTGCTCGGTGAGGGCCGTGGCTTCGAGATCGCGCAGGGCCGTCTTGGTCCGGGCCGCATCCATCACTGCATGCGCACCATCGGCAAGGCCGAAGAGGCGCTCGAGAAGATGGTGAAGCGGCTGGCCTCGCGCACCGCGTTCGGCAAGAAGATCATCGAGCACTCGGTGTGGGAACAGCGTATCGGCGAAGCGCGCGCCGACATCGAGATGAATCGCCTGCTGTGCCTCAAGGCTGCCGACATGATGGACAAGGTCGGCAACAAGACTGCACAGGCTGAGATCGCAATGATCAAGGTCACCGCGCCCAACATGGCGTTGAAGATCATCGACAATGCCATCCAGGCCTATGGCGGCGGCGGTGTCTCCGACGAAGCCGGCCTGGCGAAGGATTATGCCCATATCCGTACGCTCCGCTTGGCTGACGGTCCGGACGAGGTGCACAATCGCGCCATTGCCAGACTTGAACTTCGGAAGTATGCAAACACGTCGCACTAATTAACGGGAACGCTTCAGATGGCGCTCTCCAAAGGAAACTAAGAAATCTCAAGGGAGCGTCATCGTGGCGGACGGCGTCAGGAAAGACGAAGAGTTTTCAGGCACCAAGGAAGTCGAGGAGCGTCATCGTATCGATGAAAAGCGCCTCGATGCGTGGATGCGCGAAAACGTTGAAGGCTATCAGGGACCACTGACCGTCCTGCAGTTCAAGGGCGGCCAGTCCAACCCGACTTACCGGCTCAATACGCCGGAACGATCCTATGTGATGCGCCGCAGGCCGTTCGGCAAATTGCTGCCGTCGGCGCATGCGGTGGATCGCGAATTCCGCGTGATCGCCGCGCTGAGCAAGCAGGGTTTTCCGGTTGCAAAGGCCTATGCGCTCTGCACCGACGACGGCGTGATTGGTTCGGCCTTCTATATCATGTCGATGGAAGAGGGGCGGGTGCTGTGGGATCCCACGCTGCCGACCCAGACGCCGGAAGACCGCTACAAGATTTTCACCAGCAAGATCGAGACGCTTGCAAAACTGCACCTGTTTGATCCGCAGGCCATCGGCCTCGGCGATTTCGGCAAGCCCGGCAATTACTTTGCGCGGCAGGTCGATCGCTGGACCAAGCAATACCGGGCGTCCGAAACCCAGCACATTCCGGAATTCGAAAAGCTCGCCGAATGGCTGCCGAAGACGGTGCCGGAGCAGAAGCGCGTTTCGATCGTCCACGGCGACTACCGCCTCGACAATATGATCTTCCATTCCACCGAACCGCGCGTGCAGGCGGTGCTGGACTGGGAATTGTCGACGCTCGGCGATCCCATGGCCGACTTCACATACCTCCTGATGCAATGGACCATGCCGGGCCTCGCCAACGCCGATCTGAAGGCGCTGAACATCCCGAGCATGGAAGAGGCCGCGCAGATCTACTGCAACGTGACAGGTACCGAGGTCCCCGACCTGAACTGGTATTTCTCCTACAATCTGTTCCGCCTTGCGGGCATCACGCAGGGTATTGCGGGCCGGATCCGCGACGGCACCGCGGCCAACGCCAAGGCCATCGAGTCGGCGAAGCGCACGGTGCCGCTGTCGCAGGCCTCCTGGGAATACGCGCAGAAGGCCGGCGCGAAATAATTTGCAACATGGCGCGGTCCATCCGGATCGCGCCATGTTTCATTCACTGCATCCGTAGGGTGGGCAAAGGCGCGTTGGCGCCGTGCCCACCATCTCTCCAGATCGTTGTTGCTAATGGTGGGCACGCTGTCGCTTTGCCCACCCTACGATCCACGATTCGCTGGAATCCATCTTGGCTCTCTCCCCAAATATCCGCGGCAGCCTGATCATGGCCACCGCCATGGCGGCCTTCACGATCAACGACTCCATCACCAAGGCGGTGTCGGCGGAAATCAATTTCGGCCAAGTGATGCTGGTGCGTGGCCTGTTCGCGATCGTGCTGGTCGCAGCGCTCGCATTCCATCAGCGCGCGTTGCGCCCCTTGCGCGCGGTCGCGACCAAGCCGGTCGCGCTGCGCGTCGTCGGCGAGGTCGGAGGCACGATCTCGTTCATGGCGGCGCTCACGCATCTGCCGCTGGCCAATACTTCGGCGATCTTTCAGGCGTTGCCGCTCGCCATCACGCTCGGCGCGGCGCTGGTGTTTCGCGAGCCGGTCGGCTGGCGGCGCTGGCTGGCGATCGCGGCCGGTTTTGTCGGCATGCTCATCATCGTGCGACCGGGAATTGCCGGCTTCAACCAGTTTTCGCTGCTGGCGCTGGTCTCGGTGGCGTTCTGCGCCCTGCGCGACCTCTCCACCAAGAAAATACCCGCGCAAATCCCCTCGCTTTTCATCACGCTGTTGATGACGGTGACGGTGACATCGGCCGGCGCGGTCATCCTGTTTCCGCTCGGCGGCTGGACGCCGCCGTCCAATCACGCGCTGGGCATGCTGGCTCTGGCGGCGGTGCTGGTGCTGATCGGCTATCAATGCATGATCGTGGCGCTGCGATCGGGCGATATCTCGGCGGTAGCGCCGTTCCGCTATTCGGCGCTGCTGTGGGCCATGCTGCTCGGCTATTTCATGTTCGGCGACAAGCCTGATGCGATGATGTTGCTTGGCGCCTCGATTATCGTCTCGTCCGGCCTCTACGCGTTCTACCGCGAACGGGTCCGCGCCCGGCCGGTGGCGGCCAGCACGTCAGGGATCCCGCCCGACGGACTATGAGCGTCACGTTGTTTGATGGAGCCGATGCAGGGCCGGGCAGTTGACAGGCAACCCCGCGATCATATCTCCGGCGCAACAGGAGATCTGGCCATGGTCCAACAACTTCGCATCTATGAAATCTTCGAAAAGAACAAGGCCGCGTTCCATGACCGTTTTCGCGATCACGCGGCGCGTATCATGCGTACCAGATACGGCTTTCGGATTGTCGCGATGTGGGAAACCAAATTCAGTGACAGGACCGAATTTGCCTATCTGTTGGAATGGCCCGATGAGGCGACCAAGACCGCGGCTTGGTCGGCCTTCATGACCGACGCCGAATGGTCGGAAATCAAGCGTCTGACGCACGCAGAGCACGGTCTGATGGTCGGGCAGATCGAGGATCGCTGGCTGGTGCCGGTGGATTATTCGCCGGCGAAAGGAAGTTTGCTGCCGGCTTCCTGACACGCGCTACTGCGCTCATCGTCATTCCCCGATGCGCAATTGCGCATCGGGGAATGACGGCGGATGGATTGCTCGCGCTGCGACAAATTAACCCGACGGGCAAAATTCCGCTTTCCTCGTCGGGCAAATCAGCTGTTTGAATTGTCGCGTCCCGCCCGACAAGAGGGGCGTGCGCACGTCACGAACGCGCGGCGGGATGCGGTGGACGCTGGTTCACGTCTGACGACGGCGTGTATTTAGCGTACGGCAAAACCGTGTGGTCCTGGCGCCCGTTGCAGGCGTCAAGCTGTCGGAGAAGCGCAAGCGGGAACGGCGGCGACGGAGTCAACCAAGAACTCGTCTCCGGGGAGAGCGCGGCATAAGCCGTAAAGCCATTGCGCAGGGAAGGCCGGGTGTTCACCGCTGCCCTGTATGCTCGTGTGCAGCCTACTTAGTGCAAACCGCACACGGGACCGCGGGTGCAGCGCGCACCCGGT
>NZ_JAFCLY010000045.1:0-72350 GCF_018130185.1 Bradyrhizobium sp. AUGA SZCCT0182
AAGCTCGCCGGCGGCGTCCACCGCCTCGATGGCCAGCTCATGGTCGTCCTCGATGTCGATCGCGTCCTCGAAATCGTGCCCACCACACTCGCAGCATAGAACGATCGGAATAAGGAGGTCGAAAAATGAAAACATGTCTTGTCGTCGACGATTCAGGTGTCGTGCGTAAAATTGCGCGCCGCATCCTGGAAGAGATGGGCTTTGAAATCACCGAGGCTGAGGACGGTGAGAAGGCGCTCGAGGTCTGCAAGCTGGCGATGCCGAATGCCGTCCTGCTCGACTGGAACATGCCCGTGATGGACGGTTATGAATTCCTCGGGCATCTGCGCCGATTGCCCGGCGGCGATGTGCCCAAGGTAGTGTTCTGCACCACCGAAAACGGCATGGACCATATCTCGCGCGCGCTGCATGCCGGCGCCAACGAATACATCATGAAGCCGTTCGACAAGGATATCGTCGCCGCGAAGTTCCAGGAAGTCGGCTTGGTCGAGCTTTCAGAACCGACTCCGGTTTAAATCTTATCCGCTTGCCCTTGAGAGGCCACCCGTGACCCCGCCAGACTATGAGTATCTGCGTAAGCTCCTGAAGGACCATTCCGGTCTCGACCTGTCCGCAGACAAGCAGTACCTGATCGAAAGCCGCCTGCTGCCGCTGTCGCGCAAATGCGGCCTCGCCGGCATCAGCGAGCTCGTGCAAAAAATGAAGGGCGGCGCGTCGACGATTGTCGCCCAGGTGGTCGAAGCCATGACCACCAACGAAACCTTCTTTTTCCGCGACAAGGTGCCGTTCGATCATTTCCGCGATTCGATCGTGCCCGAGGTGCTGAAGGCACGCGCGGCCCGCAAGAGCATCCGGATCTGGTGCGCCGCCGGTTCGACCGGTCAGGAGCCGTATTCGCTGGCCATGTCCCTGAAGGAGATGAGCGCAGCACTTGCCGGATGGCGGATCGAAATCATCGCGACCGATCTCTCCCAGGAAGTGCTCGAGAAATCCAAGGCCGGCATCTACAGCCAGTTCGAGGTCCAGCGCGGCCTGCCGATCCAGATGCTGGTCAAATATTTCAAGCAGAACGGCGAGCTCTGGCAGATCAATGCCGACATCCGCGCCATGGTGCAGCACCGGCAACTCAATCTGCTGCACGATTTTTCGCAGCTCGGGATGTTCGACGTCATCTTCTGCCGCAACGTTCTGATCTATTTCGACCAGGACACCAAGATCAACATCTTCGGCCGTCTTGCCAAGTCGATGGAAGCGGACGGCTTCCTGGTGCTGGGCGCGGCGGAGACGGTGGTCGGCTTGACCGATGTCTTCAAGCCATTTCCGGACAAGCGTGGGCTCTATCGGCCGAACGCAGCGCGTGCGGCAACGGCAGCGCCGAAAATCGCGGCAATGGCGGGGCGTTGAGGAATGACGGAAGAGAACAAGGCAGCCGAGCGCGTCACGTTCAGCCGGGGTTACGACGTCTGCATCATGGCGATTGACGGAACCTGGCGCCGGGATTGCCAACTCAACTCGATCTCCGATACCGAGGCCACGTTGACCGTGGAGGGCTCCATTCAAGGCCTCAACCTCAAGGAGTTCTTTCTGCTGCTGTCGTCGACCGGGCTCGCCTATCGCCGCTGCGAACTGGTGCGCGTCAACGGCACCGACATGGATATTCATTTCCTGAGGGGCAAGCACGCCAAGAAGCGATCCGGCGCGGCGTCGAAGTCCGAAGAGATGATGTCCTGAGCGTCTAGCTTTCGCACCGAACCGCTGGTCAGGCGGTGAAATCGCTCATTGGCAAAAAGCCGGGGCAACGTCCGGGCCAGGATGGCGGCAAACGGCAAGGACCCGCCGATACAGGCTGGCCGGTTCGATGTTCCCAATTTTCAGATGGCCGTATTGGGCGGGCTGCTGCGGCACGGCGCCGCCATTCGCTTACGCGCTGAGAACCGAAAGCGCCGGCGGACTCCAGGCATAATCGCTGGCGCCCTGCTCCGGTGTATTGGACGGTGTCATGGGGTCGAACAGCGAGTGGAGGGCGATGGCAAGATTGGCGTCACAGGCCTTCAACGCCACGGTCGCCCTGACATAGGGCGGCGTCACATCATCCAGCACAACGACATTGGTGGAGATGTCTTGGCTGCCGGACGCGGTTTCGCGGGCGATCTCCTGTTCGATCAGCCTCAGGCTCGCCTGGACATGCTCGATCAGGGATATGACATCCGATACCACCGAGCGGTACGCGTTATTTCGGTCGTCGGGTTCGATCGCGATGCCGCCGCCTTGGGGGTTCTGCATAGCTGCACTCCTCAGGCCACTTTTTAGGGGCGCGTTGCTACTTGTGCGTTAAGCGAACGTCCCGTACAAATACGGGGGCGTTTTGATGCGGTATGTAGTTGAGTACCGATATCGAGTGCGCGTCACGTTTCACCATGCACGGAAGTTGAAACATGGCTGAGAAAGCCCACTCCCGCGGGGAGATCTTTGTAGTCGATGACGACCCGGCCGTGCGCGACACGCTTTCCATGGTGCTGTCGGCGGGCGGTTATCAGGTCATCTGTTTTGCCGACGGCGCCGCATTGCTGGCCGTTGCAAGAACCCGGACGCCGTCCTGCATCCTGCTCGACGTGCATATCCCCGGCAAATCGGGCCTCGACATCCTGAAGGAACTGCACGGCGAGGACTATCCTGCGCCGATCTTCATGATCTCCGGGCAAGGCGATATCTCGATGGCCGTCAACGCCATCAAGAGCGGCGCGCTGGACTTCATTGAAAAGCCGTTCCGTGGCAGCGAGATCGTCGCACGGCTCGACGAGGCGATCGAGGCCTATGCGCGCCGGCAGGCGGAAAACAACTCCGCGTCCCGGATCGCGACGCTGCATTTTCCCGGACGCGAGCCGCTCACCCGCCGCGAACGCGAAGTGCTCGAGCAGTTCACCGCCGGCGCGTCCAACAAGGAAGCGGGCAGGCACCTTGGGATCAGCCCGCGGACCATCGAGGATCACCGCGCCAACATCATGAAGAAGCTCGGGGCACGCAACGCCGCTGACCTGGTCCGAATCGTGATGACCACTTCGCGTCAGGCGTGAGTGGACGGCGACGGTGCAGCTTTCGCGAGAATGCGCGGCAGCTGTAGGCCGCTAGAGCGTTTTCCAGCGAAGTGGACACCGGTTCGCGTCAAGAAAACGCGTCAAATCTAGAATCTAGAACCCCGTTCCGATTTAAATCGGAACGGAAAAGGCTCTAGTCGCCGAGGGCCTTGCGAATCATGATGGCCATATCCGATTTGCGATAGGGCTTGGCCAGCAGCAGCACGCCCTCGTCGAGCCGGCCGTGGTGGATGATCGCGTTTTCGGTATAGCCTGACGTGAACAGCACTTTCAGCCCGGGTTTGATCTTCAGCATCTCGTTGGCGAGCTGGCGGCCGTTGAGGCCGGGCATGATCACGTCGGTGAACAGCAGGTCGAAGGGGTGGCCGGCGTTGACGATCGCGAGCGCCTCCGTCGCGTTCCCCGCATCCATCGTGACGTAGCCGAGCGAATGCAGTTGCGTCAGCACGTAATTGCGCACCAGCGCGTCGTCTTCGACCACCAGGATCGTCTCATTGCCGCCCTCGACCGTCGGCCCGTGGCTCGGCCCGGCCGCAAGCGACGTGCCTGAGGCCGGCGGCAGGTACATCTTGATCGTCGTGCCGTGGCCTTCCTCGCTGTAGATCATGATGTGGCCGGCGGATTGCTTGACGAAGCCGTAGACCATGCTGAGCCCGAGGCCGGTTCCCTTGCCCGGCCCCTTCGAGGTGAAGAACGGATTGAACACCTTGTCGAGGATGCCAGCCGGAATGCCGGTTCCGGTATCGCTGACTGCGATCATCGCGTAGCGGCCCGGCCGGACGTCATTGTGCGTCCTGGTGTAATGCTCATCGAGTACGACCATGCCGGTTTCGATGATCAGCTTGCCTCCGTCAGGCATCGCATCGCGGGCGTTGAGGGCGAGATTGAGGATGGCGGTGGCCAGTTGATTGGGATCGACGATCGCCGGGCAGGATTCGTCTTCAAATACCGATTCGATCTCGACATGCTCGCCGAGCGTACGCTGCAGCAGTTTCGCGGTGTCGATGATCAGCGTATTGACGTCGGTTTCCTGAGGCTCGAGCGGCTGCTTGCGGGCGAATGCCAATAGATGCTGGGTGAGGTCGGCGCCGCGCGACGCGGCTTCGTCAATCATCCGCGTGATGGCCGCGAGTTGCGGCTCGTCCTTGACGGCGTCGGCCAGGATTTCGATCGTCCCGGTGATGACGGTCAGGATATTGTTGAAATCATGCGCGATGCCGCCGGTGAGCTGGCCGACGGCTTCCATCTTCTCGGACTGCCGGATGCGGTCCTCAGTGGCGATCTTGTCGGTGAGGTCGCGTATGAAACCGTTGAACACGAAGCCGTTGCGGCGCTTCAGCGCGGTGACACTCAGTTCGACCTTGATCTCCTTGCCGTCGCGTCGCATCGCGTCGATCTCGAGACGGCGGCCGAGGATCACCCCATCACCGGTGCGCAGGAACCGTTCCAGGCCGGCCGCGTGCGCGTCGCGATGGACGTATGGAATGATCAGTTCGCTGAGTTTGGCTCCGACCGCTTCATCCCGTGTCCAGCCGAAGATATTCTCGGCTTGCGAATTCCAGTCCGCGATCGTGCCCTGATCGTCCATCTGGACAAAGGCATCGAGCGCCGTGTTGATGATCCCGCGGGCCAGCTGTGCGCTTTCACGCAAGGTTTCCTGCGCCCGGCGGGTCTCGGTCATGTCGCGGCCGACAAAGAAGAACCGTCTCACCGGTTGGGACCAGACCCCGAGCCAGGACAGCCACACTTCGCGACCGCTCTTGTGGAAGCAACGCGTGTCCGCAATCGTCGGGCGTTGCCCGCGCCGCAGGGCGCGCATTTCCTGGCGCGAGTTCTCGAGATGATCGGGATGGATGAAGTCTTCTCCACTGCGGCCGATCATCTCGCCGGGCCAATAGCCCAGGATGACGGCGCAACTCGGGCTGATCTGGACCACGGATCCCCGTGAATCCGTCACCATGATCAGGTCCTGCGAAGTCTCGAAGACGCGGCGAAGCTCCTCGGCCTGTTGGCGCAGCTCCAGCCGGGTCTTGTTGCTGTCGGTAATGTCGCGGGCAACCTTCGATATGCCGATGGTCGCGCCCGAGGGCGCCTTGATCGGCGAAATGCTGAGCGAAACCTCGACCGGCGTGCCGTCCTTGCGAAGACGCGTGGTTTCGTTGTGCTCGATGCTTTCACCCCAGCCGATCCGGCGCAGGATGTCCTGCCCCTCGGGCAGCCGGCCGGCGGGCATCAGGATCGCGATGTTCTTGCCTGCCGCTTCCGCCGCACTGTATCCGTACAATCGTTCCGCAGCCGAGTTCCAGCCGGTGATCGTGCCGTCGAGCGACGTCGTGATGATCGCGTCGTTGGATGATTCGACCGCCGCGCTGAACAGACGCTCGCGCTCGGCGTGGTGGTCGCGCGCCGCGATGGTGCGGCGATGCTCCTGAACCTCCTGCTGCAGTGCTGCGGTCTTCTCGTTGACCTCCTCGATCACGTCAGCGAATGCGCGCGCCAGCACGCCGGTCTCGCCGCGAGCGTCAACCGGAATGGCGACTTTCCCGTTCCGGGCGGCGCCCTGTACGGCGGCGGTCAGGCGAATGATCGGCCGGGTCAGCGACCTCGCGATCAGCAGGGCCAGCACTGCCGCGCACAACACGGCGATCGTTCCGACCAGAAGGGAGGTGTTTCTGATGCTGGCGGCCGGCGCCATGATCACGGCGTTGGGGGTGGTTTCGATCACGCCAACCCATTCGGTACCAGCCAGAAGGGCAGGGGCGAGAGCTATCCCGCCCGAGCGGGCAGCATGATCCGGGACGATTTCGGCGATGCCGCGGGTTGCCCCTGCCTGCGCCGCCAGTTGCGGAAAGTCGGCTTTCCAGTCGTTGGGCTTGCCGAGCAGCGCGCCGAACTCGCGTGAGCGATCGGGATGAATGAGATAGTCGCCCTGCCGGTTGACGACGTAGATCGTCTCGCCCGGCAACATCGACGACCGCACGCGGTCGAATGCCCGCCGCATATCGACATTGATCATGAAGATGCCGAACGGCTTGCCGTCATCGGCGAAGATCGGCGTCGCGATGCGAATCGTCGGCCTGTGCGTCTCCTCGATCAGTCCGTTGCGGCGTCCCAGATCGAGCGGCGAAACGTAGATTTGTCCGGGACCGAGTGCGAGCGTTTCCGTGAAATAGTTTCGGTCGCTTCTCTTCTGCAGTCCCTCTTCGGGAACGATCCGAATCCTGTCGTCTGGTCCCATACGGTCGACGCGGACGACCTCGCGGCCGTCGTCATCAAAGCTGATGATCCGAAACATCGCATAGGTGGGCTTGGCTTCGAGTTCCGCTGCAAGGCGAGTCGCTATCCGGTCGCGCCACGTCTTTTCGGAGACACCATCCACCGGATCGACGCCGCCCGCCCTTCGGGCGCGGATCAGTCCCCGCAACGCCGCCGCCGAACGGAAGCCCGCGACATCTCCGGTCGCACTGGCTGCGTAATATTCGAGGTCGGTCGCCACCTGCCGCGAATGCGTCTCGATGCGGTCTCGGGCGCGCAGCAGCAGCGCCTGTTCCAGGCTGCGATAGCTCAGCCAGCCGACCGCGGAAACCGCGAGCGCGACCAACGCAATCATGGCGATGGCAAGCCTGGTTGTGAGCGTCATTTTTTGATTCGTTCGCCCTCCCGTTCATCCCGGGCAAGCGGCTGGGCGAACCCGGTAATGCTATTTCGCATTACGGGCAGGAAGCAACTCCGCCGGGGGCATGGGATGAACTTGACGACAGGCGTTTGGCGGCCTCCAGGCAGTTCGTGACCATCGCCAGCAGGGCCGCCGGTTTGAACGGTTTCTGCAGACTGGAGACGGCGCCGAGCTTGGTCGCCATGGTCAGGAAGTCGGGGGCGGCGCCTTCTTCCGAAGATATCGGCCGTCCCGAGATCACGACGATCGGTATCAGTGGCCGCAGCTGGTGAACCAGCCGCATGGTCTCGAACCCGTCCATTCCCGGCATGAAGATGTCGAGAAACAGCAGATCGAAATCTTCCTTTTCGAACAGCGCAAGCCCTTTACGGCCGTCACCGGCGGTGACCACGCTATGGCCTGCGCGCTCGAGCAATAGGCGGACCGTGGCCTGAACCGCGGTATCGTCGTCTACTATCAATATTCTTGCCAAAAGAAGGTTCTCCGGGCGCCCGCTGGAATCAGGTCAACGGCAGGTTGCGATTTTCGCTGAAACCTTGTTCTCCTGCAACGGTTTCCCGGCTGCAGATGTTCCTGCCAAGAACCGCATATCCGCCTGTTGTCGGGTAGACAGCGAGCAATTTGCTGCCGCAACGGAGCCGATTCGTCCTGATGGCGCGGATTAATCTGCGGCGTTCAGTCGCTCAGATATTCCGGATACCGCGCCCGGATCTGGGCGAGTTCGCTGAGCGTTCCCGACAGATGGGTGCGCAGATGCTTCTGCGCCCCGTCTGGATCGCCGGCGTCGATCGCCTTGGCGATCAGCCTGTGGTGCCGCACGATGTCCTGCGCCTTGCCGGGGGAGGGCAGATGCAGCCGGCGCAGCCGGTCGATATGGCCGCTGCGGCTGCGCACCAGCGCCCAGATGTCCTGCTTGTCGGCCGCCGTATAGAGCTGGGCGTGGAATTCATTGTCGGCGGCCATGAATTTCTCGAACTCGCCGGCCTTGGCGAATTGCTGTTGGCGCACGATTGTTCCATTCAGCTCGGCGACGAAGGCTTCGTCATGGCGGATCGCCAACCCGCGTACGATCTCCAGCTCCACCGCCTGCCGCAGGAAATGCGCTTGCTGGGCCAATCGCACATCGACCCGGCTGACCACGGTCGCATATTGCGGGAACACGTCGACCAGGCCTTCCTCTTCGAGCCGCATCAGGGCGTCCCGGATTGGCGTCGAACTGATTCCGAACTGCCCGGCCAAAGCGGCCCGCGACAGCGGCGATCCCGGCGGCAGCTCCAGCGAAATGATCATGCCGCGCAGGCGCTCGAATACCTGGGGCGCAGCCTGCCGGTCGCGGTCGAGCCGCTCGGGGGAACGCGGTGCGGCGCGGCGGGCGGCGATTGGCGTTGGACCCATCGGAACAACGGTCCTTTCAGAAGGTGCTTGCCTCAAATGCACTAATATATTAGTGCATCTCCTTGAGGGCGTCAATGCGTGGAGACCGCCGGAGGAAACCAACGATGAAGAGCATGATGTGGCGCGCCGCTGCAGGCGCAATCGCGGCACTCGGAATGGCGCTGTCCGGCGCGCCCGCGCTGGCGCAACAGAAAAGCGAGATCGCGCTGTCGCGGCAGCCCGGCATTTTCTACATGCCCTCGCACATCATGGAAAAGCAGAAGCTGATCGAAAAGCACGCCGCGGCGCTGGGCCTTGCGGGCATCACCACCAAGTGGCTCAGCTTCAACAGCGGCGGCGCCCAGACCGACGCGCTGCTTGCGGGGGGCGTCGACATCCTCAACACCGGCACCGGCAACCTGCTGCTGCTGTGGGATCGCACCCGCGGCGGCGTCAAGGGTATCGTTGCGACGTCAGCACAGCCGATGACGCTGATCAGCCGCGACGCCAACATCAAGTCGCTGAAAGATATCGGCCCCAACGACAAGATTGCGGTGCCGACCGTGAAAGTCTCGACCCAGGCGATCGTGCTGCAGATCGCGGCCGCCGAATTGTTCGGCGCCGACCAATGGTCGAAGCTCGATCCCAACACTGTGCAGCTCGGCCATCCCGATGCCTATGTCGCGATGACCAACGCCCAGCACGAGGTTCGCAACCATTTCGCGATCCCGCCCTTTACGTTCCTCGAACTGAAGAACGTGCCCGGCGCCCATGTCGTGCTGTCCTCGCCCGACGTGATGGGCGGGCCGCTGAGCCAGGCGCAGTTCTTCACGACAACCAAATTCGCCGACGCCAATCCCAAGATTGTCCAGGCGGTGCGCGATGCCACCAAGGAAGCGCAGGATCTGATCCGCAGCGACACCAAGGCGGCGGTGGATATCTACAAGGAAGTCACCGGCGACAAGACCAGCGCCGAAGATCTGCTGGCCTGGCTCAAGGAGCCCGGCATGATGGAGTGGAACCTGCAGCCGCAGGGCACCATGAAATTCGCCAACCATCTGTTCAAGGTCGGTACGCTGAAGACCCAGCCCAAGGCGTGGACCGAATATTACCTGCCGATGGCGCATGACCTGAAGGGCAATTGACGCGATGACGGCGCTTCTCGACGTCAGCGACGTAACGCTGCGCTACAAGACTTCGAGCGCGGTGGTGACCGCGACCGAGCGGGTCAGTTTTACGGTCGATCGTTCCGATCGTTTCGTGCTGCTCGGTCCCTCCGGTTGCGGCAAGTCGACCTTGCTGAAGGCGGTCGGTGGCTACATGACGCCGAGCGAAGGCAAGATGCGGATCTCGGGCCGCGAGATCACGGAGCCCGGCGCCGACCGCATGATGATCTTCCAGGAGTTCGACCAGCTGCTGCCCTGGAAGACCGTGCTGGAAAACGTCATGTTCCCGCTTCTGATGACGCGGCGGCTGCCGCGCAAGGAGGCCGAGGTTCGCGCCCGCGCCTACATCGAGAAGGTCAGCCTCACCCGCGTCGTCGATTCCTATCCGCATACGCTCTCGGGCGGCATGAAGCAGCGCGTCGCGATCGCGCGCGGTATGGCGATGGAGCCGGATATCCTCTTGATGGATGAGCCGTTCGCCGCGCTCGATGCGCTGACGCGGCGCACCTGCCAGGACGAACTGCTGCAGCTCTGGTCGGAAACCAAATTCACCGTGCTGTTCGTCACCCATTCGATTGCGGAAGCGATCAAGATCGGCAACCGGATCCTGCTGCTGTCGCCGCATCCCGGACGGGTCAAGGCCGAAATAACAGACGTCGATCAGGTCTCCAGCGAAGACGGCAGCGCCGCTCGGCTCGAAAAGCAGATTCACGATCTGCTGTTTTCGAACGCGGACAACGAAGCCGCCGCGGTACATTAGAGCATGATCCGGAAAAGTGGGTACCGGTTTTCCCTCGCGACAAACGCGGAACGCGTTTGCGCGGAGATCATGCTCAAACAAAAGGATTGAGCGTTCGATGGGCGAAGCGAAAATTTTGATGCGCGACACCTCGGCCGCAGCCGCATCGGTAGAGGTTGAGCGTAAGCTGACGGTGCTGGAGCTGTTGTGGAACGACGGCTTCGTTCGCAAAGCCGTAATCATCCTCTTCCTCGCGGTGGTTTGGGAAGTCTACGGCACTTACCTCGACAATCCGCTGCTGTTCCCGACCTTTCACGACACCATCGTGACCATGTTCGAGAAGGTGCGCGACGGCACGATCCCGCTGCGCGCCTGGGCGTCGCTGAAGGTGCTGTTCATGGGGTACAGCGCCGGCATCATTCTCGCCGCGATCTTCACCATTCTGGCGATCTCCACCCGCATCGGCACGGATTTCCTCGAAACCGTGACCGCGATGTTCAACCCGCTGCCGGCGATCGCGCTGCTGCCGCTGGCGCTGATCTGGTTCGGGCTCGGCAATGGCAGCCTCGTCTTCGTGCTGATCCATTCGGTGCTGTGGCCGGTCGCGCTCAACACCCATTCCGGCTTCAAGAGCGTGTCGAACACGCTGCGCATGGTCGGCCGCAATTACGGCCTGCGTGGGCTGCCTTACGTGGCGCGCATCCTGATTCCGGCGGCGTTCGGCTCGATCCTGACCGGCCTGAAGATCGGCTGGGCGTTCGCCTGGCGCACGCTGATTGCCGCCGAACTGGTGTTCGGCGTGTCGTCGGGGCAGGGCGGGCTCGGCTGGTTCATCTTCGAAAACCGCAATCTGCTTGACATACCTGCTGTCTTCGCCGGCCTGTTGACGGTGATCATCATTGGCTTGATCGTGGAAAACCTGATCTTCCGCACCATCGAGCGCAACACCGTCCAGAAATGGGGTACTCAATCATGAGCAGCAAAAACAAGACCCCCGACCAGCTTCGCAGCGCGCGCTGGTTCGCGCCCGACGATCTGCGCGCCTTCGGCCACCGCTCCCGCGCGATGCAGATGGGCTACGCGCCGGAGGAATGGAAGGGCCGTCCCGTCATTGCGATTTTGAACACCTGGTCGGACGCGCAGCCCTGCCACATGCATTTCAAATCCCGCGTCGACGACGTCAAGCGTGGCATCCTGATGGCCGGCGGTTTTCCGATGGAGCTGCCGGCGCTGTCGCTGTCGGAATCGTTCCTGAAGCCGACAACGATGCTCTATCGCAACATGCTGGCGATGGACGCGGAGGAATTATTGCGCGGCCATCCCGTCGACGGCGTCGTGCTGATGGGCGGCTGCGACAAGACCACGCCGGGCCTTCTGCTCGGCGCCACCAGCATGGGCCTGCCGACGATCTATCTTCCGGCGGGGCCGATGCTGCGCGGCAACTGGAAGGGCAAGACGCTAGGCTCTGGTTCGGACGCCTGGAAATTCTGGGACGAGCGGCGCGCCGGGAAAATCTCCGACAAGGATTGGGTCGATGTCGAGGCCGGCATCGCCCGCAGCTACGGCACCTGCATGACCATGGGCACCGCCTCGACCATGACGGCGATCGCCGAGTCGATCGGCATGACCTTGCCGGGCGCATCCTCGATCCCGGCCGCCGACGCCGGACATATCCGCATGGCCTCGGAATGCGGCCGCCGCATCGTCGAGATGGTGTGGGAGGATTTGACGCCAAACAAGATCCAGACCCGCAAAGCCTTCGAGAACGCGATCACGGTGGCGATGGCGATGGGCTGCTCGACCAATGCGATCATCCATCTGATCGCGCAGGCCCGCCGCGCCGGCCAGGATATCGGGCTCGATGATTTCGAGATCGCCAGCCGCAAGGTGCCTGTGATCGCCAATGTGCGGCCGAGCGGCGACAAATATCTGATGGAAGATTTCTTCTATGCCGGCGGTTTGCCGGGCCTGATGAGCCGCATCAGGGAGCACCTGCACCTCGACGTCATGACCGTGACCGGCCAGACGCTCGGCGAGAACATCGCCCGCGCCGAAGTTTATAATGACGACGTCATCCGCACCGTGAACGACCCTATCTATGCCGAAGGCGCGCTCGCGGTGCTCAAGGGCAACCTTGCGCCCGATGGCTGCGTGATAAAACCCTCGGCCTGCGAGCCGCGCTTTCTCAAGCACACGGGACCGGCGCTGGTGTTCGACGATTATCCCTCGATGAAGAAGGCGATCGACGATCCCAATCTCGATGTGACCGCGGATCACGTGCTGATCTTGCGCAATGCCGGGCCGCAGGGCGGGCCCGGGATGCCGGAATGGGGCATGCTGCCGATCCCGACCAAGCTGGTAAAGCAGGGCGTGCGCGACATGGTGCGGCTGTCGGATGCGCGCATGAGCGGCACCAGCTACGGCGCCTGTATCCTGCATGTGTCGCCGGAATCCTATATCGGCGGTCCGCTGGCGCTGGTGAAGAACGGCGATCGCATCACGCTCGACGTCAACGCCCGCACCATCAACCTCGATGTGCCGGAGGCGGAGCTTGCAAAGCGCCGCGCCGAATGGAAAGCGCCGGAACGCCGGTTCGAGCGCGGCTATGGCTGGATGTTCACCAAGCACATCAAGCAGGCCAACGAAGGCTGCGATTTCGATTTTCTTGAAACCGGTTTTGGCAAGCCGGTGGGGGAGCCGTCGATTTACTGACGCCGTCGTTCCGGGGCGCGCGCAGCGCGAACCCGGAACCTCGAGATTCCGGGTTCGATGCTGCGCATCGCCCCGGAATGACAAGAGAGAACCGATACCAAGCAAAAAACATCCCAGGGAGGACCACCCATGAGCATCACACGACGCAACATCCTCGCCGCAGCCGGCGCCACCGCGGTCACCACGCTTCTCTCGCGTGCCGCAGGTGCGCAATCATTCCCGTTCACGATGAACCAGCGCTATCCCGATCCGTCGGTGCAAATCCTCGATCCAAGCTTTGCAAAATACCGGATCTATTCGTCTACGATCGAACAGGTCGCTACCGGGATGCGTTGGGCCGAAGGCCCGGCCTATTTTCCCGAGGGAGGCTATCTCCTGTGGAGCGACATCCCCAATAATCGCATCATGAAGTTCGACGAGAAGACCAGCCAGACCAGCGTGTTCCGCGCTAACGCCAACTATGCCAACGGCAACACGCGCGACCGCCAGGGCCGCCTCGTCACCTGCGAGCATTCGGTGACCCGCCGCGTCACCCGCACCGAGAAGGACGGCAAGATCACGGTGCTGGTCGACAAGTTCGAGGGCAAGCGGCTGAACGCGCCGAACGACGTCGTGGTGAAGTCCGACGACAGCATCTGGTTCACCGATCCCTTGTTCGGCATCAATGGCGAGTGGGAGGGCAAGAAGGAAAAGCCCGAACAGGCCACCACCAACGTTTACCGCATCGCCAAGGACGGCAAGATATCGGCCGTCATCACCGACATCGTCAATCCGAACGGCCTGGCGTTCTCGCCCGACGAAAAGAAGCTTTATGTGGTCGAGTGGAAGGGAAGCCCCAACCGCAGCATCTGGGCCTACGACGTCAAGGACGATGGCACGCTCGGCAGTCGCAATAAGCTGATCGACGCCGCCGACCAGGGCGCGCTCGATGGCTTCCGGGTCGATCGCGACGGCAATCTGTGGTGCGGCTGGGGCAGCAACGGCGCGCTGCAGCCGGATCCCACTGACGTTGGCGGCCGCAAGGTGTATCAACTGAAGGGCAAGTCGGAAGACCTCGATGGCGTGATGGTGTTCAACTCCGAAGGCAAGCCGCTGGCGTTCATCCGGCTGCCGGAGCGTTGCGCCAACCTCTGTTTCGGTGGACCGAAGAATAACCGCCTCTATATGACGAGCTGCCACTCCGTGTACGCGCTTTACGTGGAAGCGCATGGGGCGGTGTGATTGATTACCACCGTCATTCCGGGATGGTCCGAAGGACCAGACCCGGAATCTCGAGATTCCGGGTTCGCTTCGCGCCCCGGAATGACGGAATAACTGGGATGATGAAACCATGACAAAACTGAGCGACGCCACCCGCAACAAACTCAAAACCGTCTCCACCGCCACCGTCGCCACCGCGCTGTTCAAGCGCGGCTTCCGCATCCAGATGATCCAGGATGTGCATCCGCTCGGGCCAAATCAGCCGGTGCTGGTCGGCGAAGCCTTCACGCTGCGCTACATGCCGGCGCGGGAGGATCTCAACAAGATCGAGGTGTTCCGCGACCGTGCCCATCCGCAGCGCAAGGCGATCGAGGACTGCCCGCCCGGCGCGGTGCTTGTGATGGACAGCCGCAAGGATGCGCGCGCAGCTTCGGCCGGCGCTATCCTGGTGACGCGGCTGATGAAGCGTGGCGCGGCCGGCGTCATCACCGACGGCGGCTTTCGCGATTCGGCTGAAATCGCCGCGCTCGGCTTTCCCGCCTACCACCAGCGGCCGAGCGCGCCGACCAATCTGACGCTGCACCAGGCGATCGAGATCAACGTGCCGATCGGCTGCGGCGACGCGCCGGTGTTCCCCGGTGACGTCATTCTCGGCGACAGCGACGGCGTGATCGTGATTCCCGCGCATGTTGCCGACGAAATCGCCGACGAGGCGGTCGAGATGACCGCGTTCGAGGATTTTGTTACCGAGGAAGTGCGCAAGGGCCGATCGATCCTCGGCCTCTATCCGGCAACCGACGAGCAGACGCCGAAGGATTTTGCGGCTTGGCGCAAGGCCAACGGGCGGTAATATGCCGCCGGCTGGCACCGAACGTTTTTTTCTCCAACAGTGAGTCCACATCATGCTGATGTTCAACAATCTGATCGACGGCGAATGGCTGTCCGATGGCGCCCGCGCGCCCAACGTCAACCCATCCGATACCAAGGACATTGTCGGCCAGGCGGTGCGCGGCACGCGCGCGCAAGCCGAGGCCGCGATAGCAGCTGCAAAGGCCGCATTCCCTGCCTGGTCGCGGTCGACGCCGCAGGTGCGCTACGACATTCTGAAGAAGGCGTCGGACGAAATCCTCGCGCGCAAGGACGAACTGGGCCGGCTGCTGTCGCGCGAGGAAGGCAAGACGCTGCCGGAAGGCATCGGCGAAGTCGCGCGCGCCGGGCAGATCTTTGCGTTCTTTGCCGGCGAATGTTTGCGGATGGCGGGCGAGAAACTCGCCTCAGTGCGTCCCGGCATCGACATCGAGATCACACGCGAAGCGCTCGGCGTTGTCGGCCTGATCACGCCGTGGAATTTCCCGATTGCGATACCGGCCTGGAAGATCGCGCCGGCGCTGGCCTATGGCAACACCGTGGTGATCAAGCCCGCCGACCTCGTGCCGGGCTCGTCGTGGGCGCTGGTCGATATCCTGCACCGCGCGGGCCTGCCCAAGGGCGTGCTCAACCTCGTGCTCGGGCGCGGCTCCGAAGTCGGTGCGGTCCTGCTGGAGCATCCTGATGTCGCGGCCATCAGTTTCACGGGGTCCGTTTCCACCGGTCAGAAAGTCGCGGCGGCCTGCATCGCCTCGCGGCCGATGAAGAAGTTTCAGTTGGAGATGGGCGGCAAGAATCCGCTGGTCGTTCTCGACGACGCAGACCTGAAGGTCGCCGTGGAATGCGCCGCCAATAGCGCGTTCTTTTCCACCGGCCAGCGCTGCACCGCCGCTTCGCGCCTGATCGTCACCGCCGGGATCCACGACAAATTCGTCGAGGCCCTCACCGAGCGGATGCGTGGCCTGAAGATCGACGACGCCGTCAAGGCCGGCACCGATATCGGTCCCGTCGTCGATCAGAGCCAGCTCGATCAGGATCTCAAATATATCTCGATCGGCAAGGATGAGGGTGCAAAACTCGCATTCGGTGGCGAGCGCCTCAACCGCGATGCGCCCGGCTTCTATCTGCAGCCGGCGCTGTTCACCGACGTGAGCAACACCATGCGGATCGCGCGCGAGGAAATTTTTGGGCCGGTGGCCGCGGTCATCAGGGTCAAGGATTATGCCGAAGCGCTGGCGACCGCGAATGACACCGACTTCGGCCTGTCATCCGGCATCTGCACCACCAGCCTGAAATACGCCAGCGACTACAAGCGCAATTCCGAAGCCGGCATGGTGATGGTCAATCTGCCGATCGCCGGCGTCGATTACCACGTGCCGTTCGGCGGCCGAAAAGGCTCCAGCTTCGGCGCCCGCGAACAGGGCCGCTACGCGGCGGAGTTTTATACGACGGTGAAAACGGCGTACACGTTGCCGTAAATCGACTACGGACAGTGTGCGTTCCCCGGACGCAGCGCAGCGTGAAACGGTGCGCTGCAGAACCGGGGTCCATACATCTGTAACTCAAGCGTGGGTCCCGGCTCTACGGAGCAGCGTTTCACGCTGCACCGCGTCCGGGACACGGCCTCACATCACACCTCCGCTCTATCCGCCAGCCCCACCGCCCACAGCGCGAACGCATAGGCGATCGCGACTTCATCCAGCCGGTTGAAGCGCCCCGACGCGCCGCCATGGCCGGCTCCCATATTGGTGCGGAGCAGCACCGGGCCGCCACCCTTCATTGTCGCGCGCAATCGCGCGATCCATTTCGCCGGCTCCCAATAGGTGACGCGCGGATCGGTCAAGCCGCCCATCGCGAGGATCAGCGGATAGTCCTTGGCCGCGATATTGTCGTAGGGCGAATAGGACAGGATGGTGCGGAAATCTCTTTCGCTCTCGATCGGGTTGCCCCATTCCGGCCATTCCGGCGGCGTCAGCGGCAGCGTGTCGTCGAGCATCGTATTCAGCACGTCGACGAACGGCACTTCCGCGACGATGCCGGCGAACAATTCGCCCGCGCGGTTGGCGACCGCTCCCATCAGCATGCCGCCGGCGCTGCCGCCATGGCCGACGATGCGCTTTGCGCTGGTGTATTTGGCCTCAATCAACGCGCGGCCTGCCGCCGCAAAATCGTCAAACGTGTTGGTCTTCTTTTCGCGCTTGCCGTCGAGATACCAGCCCCAACCCTTGTCGGCGCCGCCTCTGATATGCGCGATCGCATAGACAAAACCGCGATCGACCAGCGACAGCCGGTTGGCCGCGAACGAGGCCGGCATCGCCATGCCGTAGGACCCGTAGCCGTACAGCAGCAGCGGTGCGTTGCCGTCGCGCACGAGATCCTTGCGATGCAGGATCGAGACCGGCACTTTGGCGCCGTCATGCGCCGTCGCCATGATGCGGGTGGTGACGTAGTCGGCCGGGTTATGGCCGGACGGAATCTCCTGCCGCTTGCGCAGCACTCTCGTTCGCGTCGCCATGTCGTAATCATAGACTTCCGACGGCGTCGTCATCGACGAATAGGAAAACCGTAAGTTCGTGGTTTCGAATTCATAGCCACCCATGGTGTCGAGCGAATAGGCGGCTTCATCGAAGGCGATGGCGTGTTCTTCACCCGTCGTGAGATCGCGGATGATGATCGCGGGCAACGCGTTGGCGCGCTCCAGCCGCACCATGTGGCCAGCGTAAAGCTCGACATCGAGCACATAGATGCCCTCGCGATGCGGGATCAAATCGCGCCAGTTCGCGCGCGCTGGTGAAGCCAGCGGCGCGCTCATCACCTTGAAGTCGATCGCGTCATCGGCGTTGGTGAGGATGAACAGCTCGTCGCCGCGGTCGGCGATCGAATATTGCACGCCTTCCTCGCGAGCCGCGACCAGCCGTGGCGGCGTCTCGGGATACGCCAGATCGATCAGGCGCTGCTCGGATGTCTCGTGGTCGCCGCCCGCGATCACGCAAAAGCGTCCGCTGGAGCTTTCATGCAGATGGGTGAACCAACCGGAATCCCGTTCCTCATAGATCAGCGTGTCGTCCGCCTGCCGGGTGCCTAAGCGATGCCGCCACACCTGCATCGGCCGGTGGTTGTCGTCGAGCTTGACGTAGAAGAAGCTTTGTCCGTCCGTGCTCCAGACCACGCCGCCATCGGTCTCCTCGACGAGGTCGTCAGAGTCCTTGCCGCTCGCCCAGTCGCGCACACGGATCGAGAAATATTCCGAGCCCTTCGTGTCCGCGCTCCACGCCTGCAATTTATGGTCAGGCGAATGCCGCGCGCCGCCGAACTTGAAATAGCTGTGGGATGCCGCCAGCGCATCGCCGTCGAGCACGATCTCAACGTCGCCGCCATCGCGCGGGGTGCGGCCGTACATCTCGTGCTGGCCGCCCTCGCGGAATTTTCGCAGGTAAGCGAACGGGCCATCCGGCGATGGCACGCTGGAATCGTCTTCCTTGATGCGCCCGCGCATCTCCGCGACCAGTTTCTTCTGCAGCGGCGAGGTGTGGCCGAGCAGGCTCTCGGTGTAGTCGTTTTCGCTTTCCAGATACTGCCTGATGTCGGCGTCCAGGATCGAGGGATCGCGCAGCACCTCCTGCCATTTAGCGTCCTTCAGCCACGCATAATCGTCCGTCACCGTGATGCCGTGGGTGGTGAACGAATGCGTGCGGCGCGGCGCCACCGGCGCCTGCATTGAACGGCCTTTGGTCGTTGGTTGGGTCAAGCGATCCTCGTCTGGTTCTGGAAGTTCGTTCGCATCCGCCCTTATATCGGGTCGAGATCGCGAATTGCCAGACGGAAGCCATCAGTTCGTTTGCAGATCGACGCGTATCGGGTGGAGCGCCAGGGCGGCACGCCTTGAGCCGTGCCGTTACGGTGCCGAGACCGCGCCGACAATCGCCCGAATGGCCTTGGGATTCCTGATCATGTCAGTGTGCGTCACATCAGGTACAATGGTAACCGGGATATTCACGCCAAGACGCTGCAACAGCGGGGCGTATTGGGATGCGATCACCTGCTCGTCGGCATCTCCAACCAGCAACGCGGCGGGACGGCGGATGTTCTGCAGATAGGCCTGATACTGACGTCCTGCGCCGAAATTTGTCGCCAGCCGATACGAATAGCTGTCGGTCAACCAGCGCGCCATCTCGGGCGATATCGCGTAGCGGATGACTGGAAGCCCGTCGAACCAGTGAATGCCGACGCGGCCGAGCAAAGCAATCGTGATGATGCGCGGAACGGCAACGCTTACCCAGCCGCCGGCGTTCGGCCGCAAGGTTGGCGCGTCCGAGAGCGTGGTCGGCGATAGCAGCACATAGCGATTAAACAGCAGGCCATAGCGGCCGCCGGCGATACGGATGGCGAATCCGGCCCCGGCGGAGAATCCCAGCAGCGTGCGGGTCTCGCCGCTCTTCGCCGTCCCAAGCGCTGCGACGAAGTCGGCGAGATCGTCATCGATCTGCCCGATATAATCGATGTCGCCGCGCCGTCCCGAGCCGCCATGACCTCGTATATCCGGCACATAGACCGTAACGCCGGCGGTGCGGAGGGATTCAGCGAGGATGTGCATGCTGGTCCCGGGGCCCGCCGAGCCGTGGATCAGGATGGCGACTTTCTCAGGTCCCGCAGGGTAGGCGTAGTATTGCAGGTTGGCGCCGTCCCGCGCTCGGAATTGCCGGGGCGCCGGAAAGTCAGAGCTGGCCAGCTTTGACGGCGCCGCCATGGCGGCCATCACCGGCGGGGCTCTCGGTGCGTCGAACGAAATCACGGCAACAGGGATCATCGCGGCCACGACGAGTAAGGCAAGCAGGCCGATGAGCAGCTTGTACATGATGTCTCCGGGGCTTCTACAACGGCCTGATTGGAAGACAGAGCTCGCAGCGCAGGCTCGCGGTAGAGAAATCGTAACCGCGCCGAAGTTCCAGTCGCGGCCTGTCCTCGGGTTGGTAGCCGCTGCCTGGCAGCCAGATTGTGTACAGCCTGTCCCACGCCTCGGTGATGACGGCGGCCGAACCCTGAAAGAGCATGACTGCGTATTTGCCGCCGGGCAGGTCGGCCACGTTGATGGCGCGGTCAGGCTTGAAATCGTTGCCGACGATAAGGCCGGCGTCATAGCGCAGCCTGTCCGGTGCAACGATGCTCGGCGCATCGTGGCCGATGCCGACCGTGAGCATCGCGGGGTGCCGCAGCTCGCGGATGGCTGCCCAGCGCATCAATCTGGCCCATAGCGGGGAGATGCCGCCGCTGGTGCCGTAGGGCCCGACGTGACGCATATAGGCGATCCGGTACGGCGGAATTTCCATCACCTTGACCCGCATTGCGCTCCCTTCGGTGCCAGTTGCGGGACGATGCCGGATGCGTTCGATGGATGCTTTGCGATTCTTGCGCTGTGATTGACCTGGTTTGCGCTTCGGCTTTGCCTGTTTGTTCCGACGCCGATGCACCTCCCGCCATTTCCGCCCTTCATCTCCGCGCCACCGTGTTGCGCTCATGCCGAAATGCGCCTTGAACGCGCGCGCGAAGGTCGCGGCCGACGAGAAGCCGTATTCGAGCGCGATGCCGAAAACGTTGGCGTCCGGCGCTCGCAGGAGCGCGGCGGCGGCACGCTCGAGGCGCGTGCGGCGGATGAAGTCAGCGAGAGTCTCGCCGGTGATCGAGGTAAAAACCCGATGGAAGTGGAACGGCGAAAACGCCGCGATATCGGCCAGTCGCTCGAGCGTGAGATCGCCGACAAGGTGGGCTTGCACATGGTCGATAACGCGATTGATTCGCCGCTCGTACTCGCGGAGGCTGGCGGGCGTTTTCATGCGCAGCTTTTCGGTCACATCCGCACCGGCATCGGGCAACAAACGGTCGACCCACGTTATAGCCGATGGACGTCAGCGGCGACGCGCCATTGACGATTTTATCGAGGGTCAGCTATTCCTTAACCGCGCGGCGGCGTTGCCGCCCGGGATGCGGTTGACAGCGAGCACCACCGCGAAGGTGATGATCAGCATCGCGATGCCGAGCACGGCGATCGCGGCGAGGTCGCCGCTTTCGTTGAGGTCGTAGATCAGCACCGACAGCACCTTGGTCTGCGACGTAAACAGCACGATCGCCGCCGATAATTCGCGCATCACGCCGATGAAGATGAAGCACCAGGTCGCGATCACGCCGGTGCGCAGCAGGGGCGCGGTGATCTTGCGCAGCGACTGCAGCCGCGTCGCGCCGAGGATGCGGCTGGCGTCTTCCAGTTCGGGGTGGATGGTCGCGAACGCCGCCTGCAATTGCTGATAGGCCGACGGCAGGTTGATGGTGAGGAATGCGAGCAGCAGGATCCACAGCGTGCCGTACAGCACGAAGGGCGGCCGTGTGTAGCTCAGGAACAGGCCGACACCGAGCACGATGCCGGGCACCGCGATCGGGGCGGTGGCAAGAAAGCCGAGGAAGCGATGCCCCGAGATCACGCGCCGCGTCGTGACATAGGCGATCACGAGCGCCAGTAACGTGCCGATGGTCGCGGTCGAGGCGCCCAGGATCACGGTGTTCTTGAGCGCGAGCTGGGTCGACGACAATTCGGTGAACACGAATACGATGTTGTGCAGCGTCGCGGTCGCGGGTGTCACCAGCGTGGTTGCGTTCGGCGAGAATGCGGCGTTGAGCAGCGCCAGATAGGGCAGGAACACGGGGTTGAGCAGCACGATCAGGCAGAATGCCAGCGCCACCCAGCGCCAAGCCTTCATTTCGATCGGGCGTGGTGCGCCATATTTGCCGCCCACCACAGAGTAGCCGCGGCGGCCGAGCAGGAATTTCTGGCCCTGCAGCAGCAGGATCGTCAGCAGCAACAGCGGCACCGCGGCCGCCGCGGCGAGTTCGGGCTTGGGCGGATACTGGAACAGGCTCCAGATCTTGGTGGTCATGGTGTGGAAGCCGGCCGGCAGCGCCAGGATCGCGGGCGATCCGAACAGCGTCATCGCCTGCAGGAAAGCGATCAACGCGCCGGCGACCAGTGCCGGCAGCGCCAGGGGGATCGTGACGCGCCGCGCCGTGGTCCACGCCTTGCCGCCGAGGATGGCGGAAGCGTCTTCGAGCTCGCCCGGCATGTTGTCGAGCGCGTTGGCGACCAGCACGAACACAAACGGAAACGTGTAGCAGGAGATCACGAAGATAATGCCGGTCAGCGAATAGATGTTGAAGAGATGCGTGCCCGATTCGGCGCCGGTCAGGAACCGATAGAGCTGGTTCAATAGCCCGCTGTTCGGCGCGGCCAGCAGTTCCCAGGCCACCGCGCCGAGAAACGGCGGCGTCACGAACGAGGCGGTGACCAGCGCGCGGATGGTCTGCCGTCCCGGCATGTCGGTGCGCGACACCAGCCAGCCGATCGGGGCGGCGATCATGCAGCAGATCGTCGCCGACGTGGTCGCGATGATCGCGGTGGTCAGCAGGGGATCGAGGAAATCCGGATCGGTGAACAGCTTGACGAAATTCTGCAGCGTCGGGTTGCGTGCCTTGTCGGTGAAGGCATACACCGCCAGCCACGACATCGGCATCACGATCAGCACGATCATGACGGCCGCGAACAGCCACAGGATAGGTTTGGTCCAGTCGAGTTTTGTCTTGGCGGGAGCGGTGTCGGCGATGGTCATTTATCTCTCTATCCTGTCATTCCGGGGCGCGAAGCGAACCCGGAATCTCGAGATTCTCAGGTGCGCAGTTGCGCACCGTAGTTCGATGCTTCGCATCGCCCCGGAATGACAACAGCAAATTGGTCCGAACTGGGCCGTCACACCCGAAACAACTTCGCATACCGCGTCTTGATCTCTTCCGTCATCGCCTCGACGCCAACAGCGTCTTCCTTCATCAGCTTGATGTCGGAAAGCTTGCGGCGCCCCGGTTTCGATTGCACCTGCGGATGAACCGAATATTGCGCGGTGTAGTCGACGAAGAATTGCTGGGTCTCGCGCGTGTGTAGCCATGCCTGGAACAGTTTTGCCGCGTTCGGATGGGGTGCGGTCTTGAAGATTGCGGTTGGCCCCGAGATCGTCGGCGTGCCCTCGGTTGGATATAGCGGCTCGACCGGCTGGCCGGCCTCCTTCAGAAGCACGACGCCGTACTCATTGCCGTCGGCCATCACCGCACGTTCGCCGAGCGCGAGCTTCTTCGGTGGATCGGTCGAGGATTGCACCTGCATCACGCGCTGCTTCGATAGTTTTTCGAGATAGCTCCAGCCCAGCTCACGCACCAGCTGGAAGGTCGCGGTCATAATGGTGCCGCTATAGGACGGATGAGCCTTGACCATCTTGCCCGCCCATTTCGGATCGAGCAGGTCCGCATAGCTCTTCGGCGCGTCCTCGGGCTTTACGAGGTTGGTGTTGTAGGCGATCGACGACAAGTAGATACGCGAGGTCGCGGACATTCCGTCGGGATCGCGATAGGTTTCCGGAAAATGCTTGGCAACGTCTTCCGGAAGGAACGGCATCAGCCAGCCGTTTTTCTTCCAGGTGATGATGTGCGAGGCGTCCGACGTGTTGATGATGTCGGCGGCGCGGATGTTGCTGGCGAACTCCTGGTCGATCCGCGTGAACAGCCGCTCCGAGCCGGAGCGCTCGATCTGCACACTGATGCCGGGATAGGCCGCCTCGAACGCCTTGCCGAGCTTTTCGCCGACCGGCAGGTCCATCGAGGAATACAGCACCACCTTGCCTTCCTTTTTGGCCGCTTCGATCAGGCCGGGGTTGATCGCGACCGGTTCCGGCGCCTGGGCGCGCACCGGTGACGCGAACACGGTGCCGAGCGCGAGCGCGGCCGAGCCCTTGATGATATCGCGCCGGTTGATAAGTTTTCGCATCGTGGTTCCCTGATCGTTTCTTGTCGTCATTGCGAGGAGCGAAGCGACGAAGCAATCCATCTATCCATTATGCCGTGAATGGATTGCTTCGCGGAGCCTGTCATCGGGCGCGCATTCGCGCGACCCGTTGGCTCGCAATGACGGATCAAACACGGAAGATCTTCTGGTAGCGCGCCTTGATCTCCTCGCTCTGGGCCTCGGCGCCCGCGGCGTCTTCCTTCATCAGCTTGATATCCGCGAGCGGCTTGCGGCCGGTATGTTCCTTCACCTGGGCGTGCAGCGATCGCAGGCCGCCGGCGTCGATGATGATCCGCTGTGCGTCCGGCGTGAAGCAATAGTTCTGGAACAGCTTTGCCGCATTGGGATTCGGCGCCGCCTTGAAGATGCCGTTGGGTCCGACGATGAACGGTGTGCCCTCGGTGGGATACACCACCTCGACCGGCTGGCCGGCTTCCTTGAGCAGGAAGATATTGTACTCGGTGCCGTCGGCCATCACGCTACGCTCGCCGAGCGACAGCTTCTTCGGCGGATCGGTCGCCGATTGCACCTGCATGATGTTCTGCTTCGCGAGCTGTTCGTAATACTCCCAGCCGATGTCGCGAACCATCTCGAAGGTCGCGGTCAGGATCGTGCCGCTATAGCCGGGATGCGCCTTGACGATCTTGCCCTTCCATTTGGGATCGAGCAGGTCCTTGAAACTCGCCGGCGCGTCTTCGGCCTTCACCAGTTTGGTGTTGTAGGCAATCGGGCTCAGCGTGGCGCGGAAGCCGGCAAACATGCCGTCGGGATCGCGATGCTCGGGCTTGTAATGCCTGGCGACGTCCTCCGGCACGTAAGGCAGCAGGATGCCCTGCCGCTTCCATGCCAGCAGATGCGCGGCATCGGACGAGTTCGCGATATCGACGGCGTGTACGTTGCTGGCATATTCCTGGCCGATGCGCTGGAACACGCGCTCGGCGCCGGTGCGTTCGACCCGCACCTCGATGCCGGCGAATTTCGCCTTGAACGCGGCCGCGATCTTTTCGGATACCGACAGATCGATCGAGGTGTACCAGACCACCTTGCCTTCTTTTTTCGCCGCCTCGATCAGCTGTGGCGTGATCGCTTCCGGCGGCGGCGCCTGCGCGCGGGCGGGCGAGGCGAACACGGTTCCGAATGCCAGCGCCGTCGAGGCATTCAGCGAGCCCTGCAGCACCTCGCGCCTTGAGAGTTTTCGCTTCATTGCATCCTCCGCTTCTTGTTCTTCGTCGGCTGATGGCTCTTTATCGGCTGAGCGCCCGGCAGCGGTCGGGCGGCAGGGTGAGCCAGACTTCGGTTCCCTTGGCGACATTGTTTGCGGTCGGCGTGGTGACGCGCAGCGAGGTGCCGTCGGCCACCTCCACCATGTAGTCGCGCGCCACGCCGAGATAGACCTGCCGTGTGACCGTGGCCTTGATCGCATTTAGCGGCGCCGCCGGCGTCTGCGTCGAAAGCTGGATATCGTGCTGACGGATCGCGACCGGCGCGCTCTGGCCTGACGTGAGCGGCGCACCGACCACCTGCAAGGTCGCGCCCGCGAACGCGACATGATTGCCATCGCGCGCCGTGCCTTTGATCACGTTGCTGGCGCCGATGAAGCGCGCGACGAATTCGGATTCGGGACGCGCATAGATGTCCTCGGGCGTGCCGAGCTGGTCGATCCTGCCGCCGTTCATGACCGCGATCATGTCGGCCGTGGTCATCGCCTCCGATTGGTCATGGGTGACGTAGATCGTGGTGTAGCGATATTCGTCATGCAGCCGGCGGATCTCGAACCGCATCTCTTCGCGCAGATTGGCGTCGAGATTCGACAGGGGCTCGTCGAGCAGCAGCGTTTCCGGCTCCACGATCAGCGCGCGCGCCAGCGCCACGCGCTGCTGCTGGCCGCCGGAGAGTTCGCCGGGGTAACGCTGCGCCAGCGCTTCGAGTTTCGTCGTCGCCAGGATCGCTGCGAGTTTCTTTGCGATGATATCGCGATCCAGTTTGCGCAGGCGCAAGCCGTAGACGATGTTCTCGGTCACCGTCATATGCGGCCACAGCGCGTAGCTCTGGAAGATCATCGACATCTTGCGCTGTTCGGGCGGCAGCGTCCGCGCCTTCGACGACACCAGCCGGTCGCCGACATGGATCTCGCCGTCGGAGGGTTCTAAAAAGCCCGCGATCAGCCGCAGCGTCGTGGTCTTGCCGCAACCCGATGGTCCCAACAGGCAAACCAGCTGACCATGATCGATCCGCAGCGAGACGTTATCGACCACCGCGAGCGATCCAAATCGCTTGGTCAGGCCGCGCAATTCGACGGACGCCAATCGGAATCCTCCAACGTTTCTTGCACCGGAGTCTGCGCCCGGCTTTCTCTGGCATACAGTATAAGCACTAAATATGACGCGCGGGAAAGCCTTCGCGTCGGAAGTTAGTTGGATTGAATGAAGCGCATCGCCTCGAATCTCTCTCACATTGTGAGAGAGACGGCGTCGAGCGCGCAGAAACCGTGATTACGCTGTCGCGCTCACGCTTTCGCCGAGCCATTCGATCGCGGCTTCGGTTCCGCCCTTGCCGTGCGGGATGTTGAGGGCGTTGAGTCCGACTTCGATGACGCCGAGCGTGCCCAGGATCATCGGCGCGTTGACGTGGCCCATATGCGCGATCCGGAACGCCTGGCCGGAGAGGTCGCCGATGCCGGTCCCAAGCACCACGCCGCATTTTTCCTTGCAATAGCGCTGCAGCGCGGCGGGGTCATGGCCGTTCACCGTCACCGTCGTCACGGTGTTGGAGCGCTCGTTTGCTTCCGCGATGTTGAAGCCGATGACCTGGCCCTCGGCCCAGACCGCGACCGCGCGGCGAACCGCTTCGGCGAGCAGCCGGTGGCGCAGGAAGGCATTTTCCAGGCCTTCGGCGTGGAGCATATCGATCGCCTTGCGCAGCGCGAACAAGAGATGCACCGGCGCGGTGCCGGCATATTTGCGGTAATGCTCGCTGCCATCGCGCTCGGTCCAGTCCCAATAGGGCGTGCGCAGGTTTGCCTTCTTGTGCACCTCGCGAGCGCGGTCGTTGGCGGCGACGAAGCCGAGGCCCGGAGGCGTCATCAGGCCTTTCTGCGAACCGGACATCGCGACATCGATGCCCCAGGCGTCCATCTCGAACGGTACGCAGCCGAGCGAGGCAACCGTGTCGACCATGAACAGCGCGGGATGACCCGACGCCTTGATCGCCTTGCCGATCGCTTCGACGTCGTTATAGGCGCCCGAAGCGGTATCGATCTGCACGGCGACGATGGCCTTGATCTTGTGCTCCTTGTCCAGCTTGAGGCGCGCCTCGACTTCGGCCGGGCGGATCGCGCGGCGCCAGTCGCCTTTCAGCACCTCGACCTCAGCGCCCATCGCGGCCGCGGCATTGCCCCAGCCGATCGCGAAGCGGCCGCTTTCCAGCACCAGCACCTTGTCGCCCCGCGACAGTACGTTGGAGAGCGTCGCTTCCCACGCGCCATGGCCATTGGCGATGTAGATGTAGGAGTGGCCCTTGGTCGCGAACAGCTTGGAGAGATCGCCGAGCAGGCTGTGCGTCAGGTCCAGCATCTCTTTGGAATAGATATCGAGCGCCGGACGGTGCATCGCCTGAAGCACTTCGTCGGGCATGGTGGTGGGTCCGGGGATGGCCAGAAATTCCCGGCCCGCGCGAACGGTCATTTTTCTTATTCCTTATCGGCGGAACGCGGAATCAAGGCGCCCGAGGTTTGGTAGGACTGGAGCATGACAATAATCGATTGAAACCGTCATTGCGAGCGTAGCGAAGCAATCCAGAGCCGCAAAAAGACTTGATCGCTTCCTGGCGTTGCTCCCTTGCGCAATTGCTCCGAGCTTGTCGCGGGTAATGGCGGCAAATGGCAGCTTATTTTCCCATTGCCCCCGCGATCGCATGCCAGATCTGATCCTTCAGCTCGGTCGCCGGCGGGCTCGGGATCGTCACCGTGGGGCCGTCGCGCTTCCGGCACGCCTCGACCAGCCGCAGCACCCAGATCTCGCCGTCGGTGTAATAGAGGTCGCCGCCGCCATTATAGCCCGCAATCGTCGGCCCGATCCCGGTCACCTGATATTTCGCGGTCACCATTCCGGCATTTGCGAGGTCGGCGCTGAGCCGCGCGCGCTCGGCGTCGAGATCGGCGCTGATGTGATGCGTCACCGCGCCGGTATATCTGCTGACGCCGACGCCGCGATCTTGCGTCGCCGCGCCGAGCCACACCGGGCGTTTTTCCTCGCCCTGGTCCAGCACCTTCCAGTAGCGCACGTGGTTGCGGCGATCGGCGCTGGCGCCGATCGGCTTTTCGTAAGCCAGATCCTCGCGGCGTTCCTGATAATAGAGATTGCTGACCGGCGCATCCTTGTAGGGGCGGTCGAGCAGCACGCTGCCTACGATCTCGATCGATGATTTCAGCGTGATCGGATCGGCCGGATACCAGCCGGCCTGGTGCATCGCGCAGACCACGTCGCTGATGTCGCCGATCAGGCCGACATTCATGGGATCGCCGGGAATGCCTTGTCCCGTGCGCGTCACCATCGGCAAATCGGCAAGCCCTTTCTGGTGCTCGTAATGCGTCCACAGCCCGGGCAGGATCAGATAGGCGAGCAGGCCATAGCCGCAAAGGATGAACAGGGTCAGCGTGACCGCGCGGCGCAGCCCGCCGCGATGCTGTCGGGGTGGCGGGCTACTGGGTTGGGTGCCGGGCACCGCTAACGTTTGGTCTCGCGGCAGCCCGCGGCTTCGGCCTCTTCGACCGAGCAGAACCAGCGCGTGCCCTTGCTGATCTTCATCTCGATCTTCGCGTACCAGCGGCTGGTGGGCTGGTGGAAAATGCACTCGCCCGAGCGGTTGACGTTGCCCTTGATGGTGCAGTCGGGCGATGGCGCGACCGAGCCGGAGGCGGATGCCTGCAGGATGGTGCTGGCGTTCTCGGGCGGTTTGGCGGCGCCGAGAATGGCGGTCTTCTTGTTGCGGGCGCGCCAGTCCCACGGCGCGATGAAGGCGCCCTGCCACATGCCGGCCTTGGCCTCGCGCGCGGCCTTTTCATCCGCCTCATAGTCGTGGGAAATACGAGTGAACGCCAGCGCCCAGCCGTTGGCGACCATCCATTTCTGGACGTCCTCGCCGCCGACCTCGCATCGCGCCACAATGCGGCCGCGGCGATCGACGCTGCGGGTACGGCAGGTCCAGCTCTTGTTGCCGAAATGCTTGATCAGTTCGTCACGCGCCGCGACGCCGCAGGTCCAGCGTTCGCCCTTGTTGTTGAGGCAGAGCTGGTCCACCGCCGGCGCGTCGATGCCGCCGAGCCGAATGCGGGTATTGCCGATCTGGAGCTGGTCGCCTTGGCGGATTTTCGGGACGCCGGTGATGTCGGCGGCGTGCGCCATCGCCGGCAGCAACAACGTCAAGACGGCACAAAGCCAAATCTTCGAATTCCAGATCCTGGACTTCCAAATCTTAGACTTCATGGGCAATCCCGGCGCGGAAATGTGCACAATCATTGCGCGGATTGTGCGGACATTGAGGCCGGCTTGCCAGTGCTCTGGGACCGCATGGCTTTCAACTTCCCGTCAGAAGGAGGCGCTTCTTCTTACCCTCCCCTGGAGGGGGAGGGTCGGCTCACGTTGAGCGAAGCGAAATGTGAGACGGGGTGGGGTGATCTCTCAACACGGGTACTGTTCGAGACGAAAGACTTTCACCCCACCCCGCCGCGAATTTCATTCGCGTCGACCCTCCCCCTCCAGGGGAGGGTAATCTTAGCCCCTTCCACTCCGCATCATCACCCCCCGTGCCAGCGCCAGCCCCATCAGCACGAAGGCCGAGGTCACCTCGGGGCCGCCGACCAGGATGCGCGTCGGGGTCTTCATCTTGTTCCACTCATACGCCTTGTAGGGACCGTGCCGGCCGCCTTCGCCGACACCGGCGACGATGCAATGCAGCGCAGGTGCAAAGCTTGCCGCGTCGGCGCCGAGATGCGCCAGCGCCATCAGGGCCAGCGCCGCGTCGAAGGCGTTCATCTCGTGGGTGATCAACTCGCCCTCGACATAGGCCAGCACGCGGCCGCGGATGAAGTCGAAGGTGTTTTCGGGATCGATCGCCAGCCGCGCCGCCGGCGGCAGCGCGATGAAGGCCGCATAGCAGCGGCCGAAATAGGCGCAATACAGCTCCGGCAGATAATAGATATGCGAGCGCGGATTGGTGAACGCGCCGCTTTCCACCAGCCGCTTCTGGAAGTCGATGATGCGGTGAACCGTCTCCAGCCGTGACGGCGTCTCGATGATCTTCCAGCGCGCAAGGTTGCGGAAGCTGACCTCGAGGATGTCGAGATTGAGTGTGGGGTCGAGGTCGTTGCCGTAGGGCCGGTCGCCGGCGAGGTTGTCGATCCAGGTCACGACGCCGCCCTCGTACTCGACATTGTCGTTCAGCGGCACCGTCACGCGCGGCTCGTTGGCGCCGCTGCGGACCTGATAGCCGGCGTAGAAATCCAAAAGCGGCTGGTCGAGGATCGGATCGGTCGAGCCGGCCTGCGTCGCCGCCGAGAACGAGCAGGCCGTGGTGTCGCAGTCCGGCACGTAGATGCCGAAGCCGAGATCCTGCTTGATCTGGGAAAAGAACTTTGAAAAGCGCGGATGCGGCAGCGGCGCCAGTGCGGTGATGACGCGCACGGTGGAGCCGTCATGCGAGGGCGCTTCCTCGGCGCTGGTGGCGAGGCAAAAATCGACCATCTCCGAGATGGCGCGGCGTGACGCCGCCGTCTGGTCGACGGAGGCCAGGCCGGTTTCGACAAAGCTGAGCAGCGCCTCGGTGAAGAAGGCGTCGTAATAGGCCGAGCGGTGGCGGATCTGCATCGGCTCCCACATCGGCTCGGCGATGCCGGTCCAGGGCGGGTTGATCAGCGCGCGGGCCGGCGAATGCGCGATGAAGATCCGCGCCAGGCTGAACAGCAGGGTCGAGTTCTTGTAGCCGCGCGAATTGAGCCCGGTCAGCGCCATCAGCATTTCGCGCCCGCCCATGTCGGCATCGCCGAGCAGGTTGAACGCGGCATAGGTCGGGATGAAGCCGTTGCCGGCAAACGAGCGCAGCAGATGCGAGCCGCAGGTCCGGATCACGCGCTCGATCTCGGCGAGGTCAGGCGCTTTCGCCGGCGCCACGGCCGGCGCCGGCTTTGGGTGGCGGACATCAATCGTCGCCATCAGCTCGGCGATGGGTTGACCGACCGCTTCCCAGTCCGGCGCGTCGTTGTCGCGGGCGCGGGTCAGCGCCTGGCGCAGCGACTGCAGGCGGCCTTCGTCGCGCAGTTGCGGCAACCCGGTACGGCGCAGCAGCGGGCGCAGCGCCGGGTTGCCAAGCGCGGTCCGATAGAATTTTCCGAGATGGGGGTCGCCACCGGCATAGTTCAGCAGCAGGGGGTCGCAGACGTCATACAGCGACGGCCCGTCCTTGCGAGCGGTCAGCGCGCGGTAGGCGGCGCCGGCGAAATATTGAAAGCCCATGCAGTCTCTTTTCGCCGGAACCGTGAACCGAGGGCCGTCGAATCTACCGCCGGCCTGCAAGCCATTGAAAATGATACAAATCAGCGGGAAATACAAATGTGACCGATGTCACAGAAAATGTCCCGATTTGGCACCATCATTCTTCTGGGGAACGTCATGCGCCAAAGGAGGTTGCCCGCAATGGCCGTGCGGGTTAAGGGTTTCTTTGTTGCGGTGCCGCAAATTGCCACAATTCGACGGCACACCAATTCGCAACCCCTCAAACCTAAACGGCACTGGCGCGACTAACTGGCGCGCCCTGGTCAACGATTGGGAATTGAATGATGGACGGTAAGCCTAGCATCTCTCGCCGCACGGTCACCGTGGCCGCCGCTTTGGTCGGTCTGGTGTCGCTGGCGATCGGCGCCCATGCTGCGCTCAACAAGCGTTCGCTCGATGCCGCCAAGGCGATCGCGACCGAACAGAATTCCGACGTCGCCACCAAGACTTCCCGCGTCGCACTGGTCATCGGCAACGGCCACTATCCCGACGCCTCGGCGCCGCTGGCGCAGCCGATCAATGACGCCCGCGGCCTGACCGCGGCGTTGCGCGGCAAGGGCTTTGACGTCGACGTGGTGGAAGACGCCACCAAGGACGACATGGCCCGCGCCATCGGCCGGCTCAAGTCCAAGATCAAGCCCGACAGCGTGGTGATGCTGTTCTTCGGCGGCTACGGCGTCCAGGTCGGCCGCCAGAGCTACATGATCCCGGTCGATGCCGCGATCTGGAAGGAAGCCGATGTCCGCCGCGACGGCGTCAGCATCGAGGCCGTGCTCGACGCGATGAAGGAGCAGGGCGCCAAGGTCAAACTCGTCGTGGTCGACGCCTCCCGCCGCAACCCCTATGAGCGCCGTTTCCGTTCCTACTCCCACGGCCTGGCGCCGATCTCGGCGCCCGAAAATGCGCTGATCCTGTCTTCGGCGACGCCGGGCAAGGTGGCCGACGATTCCAAGGGCCAGTACAGCGTGCTGATGTCCGAGCTGCTGAACAACCTCGCCGCACAGGCCGGCGCCGAAACCGCCTTCAACAAAACGCGCGTGACGATCTCCCGCGCCAGCGAAGGCGAGCAGGTTCCCTCGGTGTCGTCCTCGCTGCTCGAAGACGTCAGCATCGGCGGGTAAGCAAGCTAAAATAATTGTCTAAGTGTCGTCATGCCCGGGCTTGTCCCGGGCATTTTCGTGCGTGCGGCTACTTCGCGTCCGCGGCCACCATCACCGGGCGCACCGGATCGCCTTCGCGCAGCAGGGCGCCGGCGCGGGCCACCACGATATCGCCTTCGACGATGCCCTCGCGGATCTCGACCTGGCCCTGTGACATCAACCCGGTTTCCACCCGCCGCGTCTCGACGCGCTGGCGTTTCACCACCTGCACCACGGTGCCGGCATTGCCATAGAGGATCGCGGTCAGCGGCACCGAGATGCCGCAGCTCTGGCCGGTCTTGATCTGCGCCCGTCCGGATGAATTGACCAGAAGCCGGCGGTTGGTGGTGACGGCGATGAACACCTGGGCGAGCTGGCTGTTGGGCTCGACCGTGGTCGACAGCCGCCGCACCCTGCCATCGACTTCGCCGGCGCCGATCACCTTGATCCGCGCGCTCTGGTTGATCTGAAGCTTTGCGATGTCGCGGGTCGGCACCAGCCCGACCAGGTCGAATTCGCTGCGGGCGATGATCGAAAACAGCGCCTCGCCCTTGCCGGACGCCATCGCGCCGACCGCGGCGGTCGAGGCCGAAACCAGCCCGGCGACGGGCGCCTGCACCAGCACCGTGCCGCCTTCCGGCAGCGTCAGCCGGGCCAGCGTCTGGCCCGCGGTGACGGTATCGCCGGCATCGACCAGCACTTCGGCGACCTTCAGCCCCATGCGCTCGGGCCGCACCTGGGTTTCCTCGCGCGCGATGATGGTGCCGGACACCTCGACATTGTTGCCGAAGCAGGATTTTGCGGCCTTGAACACGGTCACCGCCGCGCCCTTGGGCGCTGTTTCCTCGTCGGCGGCGAACGCCTGCGGCGCGGCCAGGCTGAGTACCCCCGCAAGCATCAGGGCAGGCAGCTTGAGGTCGCGCACGGTGATCATCGGCGTTTCGTTTCCATTTTGCCCGGTTTCGGGCCCATGGATACCAGATGCCCGACCGGCGCGCCAAGCGGCAAGAAGACCCAAACCGCCGCTCAACCGCCTGCCAGGCTGACCAGCTTCGCCGCCGGCTGGCCGGCCGCCAGCGACACGCCGGCGAGTTCATCGGCGCGGGCGATGTGGGCCGCGATCACGGGGTTGATGATGGCGGCATGGGTCATGGCAAGCATATGCCCGGCATCCGGCAGATGGCGCAGTTCGGCGCCGTCGATGACCGCGGCCAGCCGGCGGACGATGCGCTGGGTCAGGTTCGGCGATTGCCCGCCGGACAAGAGGAGCGTCGGCACCCGCAACGAGGCCGCCGCCATCGTCACATTCTCTTCGGCGAAGGCGGCGGCGAAGTCGTACGGCAGCCGTTCGGCGTGTTCGATCATGCGGATGCGCGCGGCCACAGGCAGCTCCTCGCGCGGGCCGGAGCCGCACCAGAATTCGCTGAACTTGTCGATCGCCTCCAGCACTACCCGTTCCAGATATCCTCACGCACCTCGGCGGCGAGATCGGCGAACTGGTCGTGCAGCCGCCGGTCCGGCGCGCTGTCAAGCAGCAGCGTCGGCAGCACCGGCTCGATCAGCGTCAGACTCTGGACGCGATGTTCATACGCCGGATCGGTCGCGATCTTGAACGCGATGGCGCCGCCATAGGAATGGCCGACCAGATGGATCGGGCCGTTGGCCTGATCGAGCGTCGCGCGCAGGCATTCGACTTCCTGCGCCAGCGTCAGCGGCAGGTCGAACGTAACGGCACTATGGCCATAGCCGATCAGATCCGGCGCGATCAGCTTTGTGCCGACGCCAAGTTCGGCGCCGAGCTTGGCCCATTGGCGTCCCGAACCGAGTGAGCAATGCAACGCGACGACGCGAGCGGTGGCGCTTTTGCGTGAAGATATTTGAGTCAAAATATTCATCGAACTTGTCCTGTGTGTTCTTCTCTCCGTCATGGCCGGGCTTGACCCGGCCATCCACGTCTTCCTTGCTTTCGAGAAACAAAGGCGTGGATGCCCGGGACAAGCCTGGGCATGACGGAGTGTTGGGTGTGTGAAAGTGAATCGTCATCGCTTCGTGATCACCACTTCGAGATATTCGCTCGGCACCACCATGCTGCCGTTGGTGGCGCGGTTCATGCGCACGATCAGCGCGTGCAGGTCGTTGTGCAGCTCTTCCTGCTTGGCCGGCTCGAGCGCGGCGAACGCTTTCAGCACCGGGCCATAGAACGTCTTGAACACGTCGAGGAAATGCTCGGCCGAGCGGTAGCGGAAATTGAACAGCCGCGACTCGGCCTTGATCGAGGTCGCGCCGGCGTCGAACATTTCGGTGAGCCGCGCGCGCGTGCCCCACATCGCCGGCGATTTCGCGCCCGCGGGCGGCGGCAGATGCTTGCCGAGCGTCTTGAACACCTGGCCGATGAAGCCGTCGGGTGTCCAGTTGGCGAGGCCGATCTGGCCCTTCGGCCTGCATACGCGCAGCAATTCAGCGGCAGCCTTGTCCTGGTTCGGCGTGAACATCACGCCGAAGGTCGACAGCACGACTTCAAAACTGTTGTTGTCGAACGGCAGGTTCTCCGCGTCGGCCTCGCGAAATTCCATCGTCATGCCTTCGGCATTGGCGCGCGCCCGGCCGCGCTCCAAAAGCGCCGGCACGTAATCGGTCGAGGTCACGTCGCACCAGCGGCGCGCGGCGGCGAGCGAAGCCATGCCGTTGCCGGCGGCGACATCCAGCACCTTGGCGCCGGCCTTGAGGTCCATCGCCTCGCACAGCTGCTCACCGACGATCTGCAGCGTGGAACCGACGATGGCGTAATTGCCTGAAGACCACGCCGCCTGCTGCTTGGTCTTCAGCGCGGCAAGGTCTGGGGCAGGCGTCATGGTCGGGGCGGTGGCGGTAGCTGTGGTGGCCATGCAGTTTCCTCCTCTGTGGCATGCGGTCACGGGGGCGACCGCGCTGAACCGAACATGCCGCTCGGAGGACCTAAAGACTCTGAGACGGGGCTGATTTTGCCTTGAGGCCACCCTGATTTTTCTGTGAGGCGGGAATCTGTGAGGTAAAACACGTCATGGCTGATTTGACCGCGCTAATTGAGCGGCCCCGCCAGCAAAACCCGGCAAAACCGGGCGCCAAACGGGTCCGATCAACCGGCCATGGGGATCCTCGCGTGCAGTTTCACTTCTCAAACCATGTGCTCGACAGCGCCGTGCGCGAATTGACCCGCGATGGCCAAATTGTCGCAGTCGAGCCGCAGGTGTTCGATCTCCTGATGTACCTGGTCGAACACCGCGACCACGTCGTCTCCAAGGACGATCTGATCGAGAGCATCTGGCACGGCCGCATCGTCTCCGAATCCACCCTGACCAGCCGCATCAACGCCGCGCGCACCGCGATCGGCGACAGCGGCAAGGACCAGGCGCTGATCCGCACCATCGCGCGCAAGGGTTTTCGCTTTGTCGGTGATGTCAGCGGCGCCCTTGCGCCGCGACCCGCGCTCAGCGGCACTCTTGTGCCGCAAAGCGCGACCACTGCCTCCGCATCAACGCCACGCCCGCCCGAACCCGCCGCCGCCTCCCTGCCGCCGCTCGACCGCCCCGCCATCGCCGTGCTGCCATTCACAAACATCTCCGGCGAGCCCGAGCAGGAATATTTCTCCGAAGGCATTTCGGAGGACATCATCACCGCGCTGTCAAAACTGCGCTGGTTCTATGTCATCGCCCGCAACTCCTCGTTCGTCTATCGCGGCCGTCAGGTGCATTTGAAGCAGATCGGCGAGGAACTCGGCGTCGGCTATGTCGTCGAGGGCTCGGTGCGCAAGGATGGCGACCATGTGCGCATCACCGCGCAGCTCAACGACGTCGTCACCGGCAGTCACCTTTGGGCAGAGCGCTACGACCGCAATCTGGCCGACGTGTTCGCGGTGCAGGACGAGATCACGCAGGCCGTGGTCGCCGCGATCGAGCCGCAGCTCTACGCCGCCGAGAATTTCCGCAGCCAGCGCAAGACGCCTGATAATATGGACGCCTGGGATCTCGTGATGCGCGCGCTGTCGCATTACTGGCGGGTGACGCGATCGGACAATCTGGTGGCGCAGGCGCTCTTGGAAAAAGCCATCGCGGTCGATCCCGGCTACGGCCAGGCGCTCAGTCTTCTCGCGGCCTGCCATATGTTTGCGGCCCATATGGGCTGGGAGGACATGCCGATTGCGGTGCGGGCGGCGGAACGCGCCGCCTTGGCGGCGATCCGCGCCGACAGTGAGGATGCGTGGGCGCATTATGCGCTGGCATCCGTCTATCTGTTCAACCGCCGCTTTGACGATTGCATCGCCGAGTTCGAGCTGGCGCTGCGGCTCAATCCGAATTTCTCGCCGGCGCGCGGCATCTATGGCGTGGCGCTGTCCTATCGCGGGCGCTGGGAGGACGGCGACGCCGCCGCCCGGCAGGCGCTGCGCTTTTCCCCGCGCGATCCCTTTGCCGGCATCTATTACGGCGTCGCCGCCTATTGCCAGTATGTCGGCCGCAACTACGAGGAGGCGATCCGCCTCTCCCGCGAAGCCCTGCGCCAGCGCCCCGATTTCGTCGGCGCCCACCGCGTGCTGACGGCCTCCCTCGGCATGTCCGGCTTCACCCAGGCGGCGGCCGCGGCGCTGGAGGGGCTGCGCAACGTCCAGCCGAACATTTCGCTGGCGTGGCTATCGAGCGAGATGCCGTATGAGCATGAGGTGGAGCGGGAGCATTATCTGGAGGGGTTTAGAAGGGCGGGGTTGGGGTAGGGGCAGGCTAACGGCACAGCTCACGCCGCTTTCGTCAGAGGTCGCGCTCGTTCAATCCGCTTGCGCTCCAGTGGTGAATGCATCGCTTCCCACAGATCGCTTCGCCGCTGCACGTTAAGCCAGAAATCCGCGCTGTTGCCGAACACGCGGGCGAGAATGAGGGCGGTCGCTGCGGTCATATTGCGACGATCGTTGCACAGTTCGTTGACGTGCTTGCGTTGCACGCCCATGGCTTCAGCCAGCGCGCCTTGCGTCAGGCCGATCGGCTTCATAAATTCCTCGACCAGAATTTCGCCAATCGTCGCCGGCTTGCGTTTTGTCATCCATGGCTCACACATCGCTGTGGTCGTCCGGATATATCTTACAGCGCTTTCGACGCCAGCATTCTAAACTGCATTATTTTTTCCGACGAGCGAAATAACAGCACCGCGCCCATCCGTCAGCTGCATACTCCAAGCCTAGACCGCCAGCCCGTGAAAGCTGGCGGTCCATGCCGTCTCATTCAGCACTCACCACACCGAACGATCTCACCTCACAGAATAAAATCCGCCGTCGTAAACTGGTGGCTATTCGTCGAGATGATCTCCATGTCGGCCGCGCCGCCGTTGATGTTGAAGAACACGTGCTGGCCGTCGTCGTGGGTCTCGAACCAGAACTTGCCGGCCTGGGTGGTCGCGCCGCTGGACGAGAAGGTGAAGGCGCTGTTGCCGTTGGCGGAATTGCCGTCGGCGTCCATGAAGGAAACGTCGATCTTGTCGCCCACCTGGAAGTCGGTGATGCGGTCCGCGGCGCCGACCGCGCTCTCGTTCTCAGTGCCGAGGCCGACGAAGTAGACGAAATTGTCGTTGCCCGTGCCGCCCGACATCACGTCGGCCTTGCCGCCGCCGTAGAGCGTGTCTTCGCCGCTGCCGCCGTACATCGTGTCGATGCCATGCAGGTTGGACGCCACCGCGTCATTGTCGCCGACCAGATAGTCGTTGTCGCTGCCGCCGCTGATGTTGTCCGCGCCGGCGCCGCCGAAGATGTGGTCCTCGCCCGCCTGGCCCTTGAGCGTGTCGTTGCCCGCGCCGCCGTCGATCGTGTCGTTGCCGGAGCCGCCGAACACCGTGTCGGCGGAGTTGCCGTCCAGGATGATGGTGTCGTTGCCGCCCTGGCCGTTGACGAGCTTGGGGGCAGTCCCCGTCAGCTGGAAGTGAAAGTTGTTGCCGCTGCCCAGGTTCTGAAAACCGTCGCGGGCATCGTCCTGGGTCAGTTCGGATTGTTGTTCGGCGTAATCCAGCTTGTTGAAAGGCTTCCAAGGATAAATCATCGTCGTGTTCCCTCTGTGCCGGCCGCCCGGAATGGGCTTGCCTGTGACGGCGAACATCGCAGGGTCCGCCGGCCGGCGCTGTTCCCTGGGGAACAGGCGGCCAGGGAGCAGGCGTAGCTGCTTTCTCCGTCATTCCCCGATGCGCAATTGCGCATCGGGGAATGACGAAGGAGGGAGATGCGACAAATCGGCACGACGGGCAAATCAGTTCTGTTTTTCGGAATTCATGTCAAGCCCCAAAATAAAAAATATTTCTGTTTACCAGAACACAAATCAGGGGCATATATTCGCCCATCCCGTCCTACTCAGAAGGGCGTCGGCCGTCGTCACGGACGTTGGATGGGTTGCGGTGGACGCTGGTTTACGCCTCGACGACGGCGTGGATAAGCGTACGGCAAAACCGTGTGGTCCTGGCGCCCGTTGCAGGCGTCAAGCTGTCGGAGAAGCGCAAGCGGGAACGGCGGCGACGGAGTCAACCAAGAACTCGTCTCCGGGGAGATCACGGCATAAGCCGTAAAGCCACTGCGCAGGGAAGGCCGGGTGTTCTCCGCTGCCCTGTATGCTCGTGTGCAGCCTTTTCTGTGCAATCGCACACGGGACCGCGGGTGCAGCGCGCACCCGGTCTTCCCTGCGCCCTCTTAATTCCGGGGGCAAGGTTTTCTGACAAAGCTCGGGCGTAGTGCGTCGCGAGATCGCGAAGGCGTGTTTTTGTCGTCCCGGCGAAGGCCGGGACCCATACGCCGCGGCCCTTATTGTTGAAAAGGGAAGATAACGACCTGCACGCAAAAACAACTATCGCCGGTGGTTATGGGTCCCGGCCTTCGCCGGGACGACGATGAGCGGCGACGACGCGGACACGTCACGCCGTAGCTCGAAGAGCGTAGGCGGATATTCAAAATCGAATCAGAAATTGCCGACGAAACACACACACGCGCACCCGATGTGACTCCACGCACAGTGCGAAGCGACAGAACACCTTACGTTTGCGCTGTCTCCGATGGGGAGATTTCAACACGAAAGGTCTACACCAATGTTCCGCTCAGCTCTCATCCTCACCGCCGCCGTCGCCGTTGCGCTCACCGCTTCCTCAGGTGCTTACGCAAGGGGCAAACACCGCATGGCGATCTACGATTCGAACGGCAAGAAACTGTTCGATGACGGCAAGCTCGACGGCAAGGGTTGCGTCGTCGGCAAGCAGGCCAAGTTCGATCCCAAGACCGGCGGCATCAAGGTCGTCAACGCGGCGAAGTGCAACTTTTGACCTTCGTCACGACGGGCCGGCGACGACATGGAGCTTGATCGTTCCATGTCGTTCGTCGTTCTGGATTACTTAGTGGCAATGGGTAGCCCACACGGGGTGGCCCGGATTGGTGGTCCGATCGACGTACTTATGGCAATGCAGCTTGAGATTCGAATTGATCATCGGCCGCGTCGGCTGAACGCGGGGCGGCGTCGGCATCGGGCGGTTGATCACCGTTTTCGAGCCGGCGAAGTTGGAATTGCCGACCATCCCGGCCTGCGCGACCGAGGCGGAAGCAAGGCTGGCTGCGGCGGCGGCAAGGGTGATCATGGATACATAGGCGGTGCGGGAAAACATCGGGGTAGCTCCTGGTTTTTGGGTGTTTGTCGTCCTGGGACGCCTAGCGGCAGCGGTAGGAAGCAAAGACGTTGCCCGCCGCGTCCCGATCGCGGTGTGCACGGCAATCCAGCTTGAGATTCGATTTGATCATCGGCAACGGCGTCTGAACGCGGGGCGGCGTCGGCATCGGACGGTTGATCACCGTCTTCGAGCCGGCGAAGTTGGAATTGCCGACCATCCCGGCCTGCGCGACCGAGGCGGTGGCAAGGCTGGCTGCGGCGGCGGCAAGGGTGATGACGGATACATAGGTGGTGCGGGAAAGCATCGGGAAGCTCCTGGTGTTTGGGGACTGTCCAGGCCGCGACCTCGAATGCGAACTGACCGCCGTTTGTCGCATCCAGCGGGCAACGGGTTCTATGCGATGCGGATAAGAGACGCTGTTTTTGTGCGCTGCGACGATTTGTCGGGTTGGCTGCGGGGAGCCCGACCAACACCACCCGTCGTCCCGGCCTAGTGCGCGATTGCGCACGGGGGCCGGGACCCATACGCCGCGGCCCATCGGCGAGAACGCCGGCGTTAGATACCTTCCGCAAAGTGAGCATCACGCGGTATGGGTCCCGGCCTTCGCCGGGACGAAGGCAATTACGACTTCTTCTGTTGCCGCCGCGCCGCAGACGCCGCATCCACCACATTATCCACCTCTTCCCGCCAGCTCGTAATCTCGGCCGCAAGAATCGGATGGTTAAAACCCTTCAAATTGAGATCGTCGATCGGCCGGCCCTCGACCCATTGCTCGACCATGCCGTAGACGCGCCTGGACACCACGATCTGGTTGGCCTTGGCCTCGTCGCACAGGCGCGAGGCGAGGTTGGTGACGCTGCCGATCGCGGCATATTCCAGCCGCTGCTCGAAGCCGATCTGGCCGAGCGTGGCGTAGCCCAGCGCAATGCCGATGCCGAAGCCGAGATTGTGGCCGCGGTTGCGCCACTTCTCGGTCAGCTGCCCGATGGCGTCGCGCATCTCGACGCTCATCTTCACCGCGCGCTTGACATGGTCCTCGAACTGGATCGGCGCGTTGAACAGGATCATCACGCCGTCGCCGGCATAGCGGTCGAGCGTGCCCTCATACTTGAAAATCAGCGCGCCAAGGGCGGCGTGATATTCCCGCAGCACGTTCATCGCCTCTTCCGGCTCGGTGGTCTCGGTGAACGAGGTAAATCCGCGCATGTCGCAGAACACGACAGTGACTTCGCGGCGGTGGCTGTCGAGCAGGCCTTCATGGCCGTCGCCGGAGGCGATCAGCTGCGCCACCTGCGGCGCCAGGAAACGTTCGAGACGGCGGATGCGTTCGATCTCGCCGAGCTGGGTCTCGACCCGTTCCTCCAGCGATTTGTTCCAGTCCTTGAGCTGGTCGGTCTGCTCCTGCAGCTTGTCGGCCTGCTCGCGCACCGTGGAGTTCGCCATCTCCAGTTCGCGGCTCTTGTGGTCGACCTCAGAGAACAGCCGCGCGTTGCGCATCGCGAGCACGCTCTGGTGCGCAAAGGTCTTCATCAAGCCGATGAGGTTGTCGGAAAATTCGCCGGCGTTTTGCCGCAGCACCACCAGCGATCCCAAGATGCCCTGCTGGTCGACCAGCGGCACCACCAGCACCGAATGGAAACCGGCCTCGACCACGACGTCGCGCAGCGGATGATCCGCCGTCGCGTCAAGGTCGGGGATCGCGATCGGCTCGCCCCGCGCGGCGGCTTCGCCGAGCGGCGAGTTGTCGGCCTCGATTGCAAGGTGCTTGCCTTCGGCCGCCTTGTCGATGCCGATCGATTCGGTGAGGTTGAATTTGCGGTTCGCGGCGTCATAGCCGTAAATCAAGACCGCGTCGGCATGGGTGATTTCGAGCGCGCGGGCGGCGACCGTCGGCAGCACGGCGTTGAGGTCGAGCGACGACGACACCGCACGGCCGACCTCCTCGAGCACTTTCAGCTCGTTGATCGACTGCGCGAGATCCCGCGTCCGCTCCTTCACCTTGGCCTCCAGGCCGGAATAGGTTTCCGCAAGCTGGCTCGCCATGCCGTTGAACTGGTCGGCAAGCTCTTCCAGCTCGTCGGATGTCTTCACCTCGATGCGGTGGCTGAAATCGCCGCCGCCGAGGCGATGCGCGCCGGCGCGCAGCGCGTTGATCGGCACCAGCATCCGCCGCGCCATGACAGTGCCGGCGATGATCGCGGTCACGAGGCCCATCGCAATCAGAAGCGCGATGCGCATCAGTTGATCGCGGATCGGCATCAGCGCCTGCGCCGTCGGCTGCTCGAAGAACACGAACCAGCCGATCCGCGGCACCGCGCTCACCGTCGTCAGCACGTCGTTGCCGGCAATGTCCGTGCCCTCCGACAGCAGCGAGCCCTTGATGGCGGCGACCTGCGGGAGGCTTGAGACGTCCTTGCCGATTTCGGGGCCCTTCGACGAACTCGCCAGCACCTGGCCCTTGCTGTCGACGATATAGGCAAAGCCTGTCCTGCCGATCTCGGTATCGCCGAAGAAGTCCTGCAGGAAGGTAAGATTGATTTCGGCGACGGTGACCTGGGAATCCGAATGCGGCAACGAGATCGACGTGAACGGCCGCCCGTCCCGGAAATAGGGCGTCGCAAAGCTGGTGCCGCGGGAAGCGGACTCGGTGAAGCGCAGGTCGCGGGAGAAATCGGCGTTGCTGCCGTAGTGGACCGTCTGGCGCGTGATGCGGAGCTGCTCGCGGCCCTGGGCCGAGAGCAGCGTCAGCTGGCTCACATAGGGTACCTGGTTGAGCAATTGCGCATAGTCGGCGCGGCGGTCCTCGATCTTGTAGGAAGAGGTCCGCGTCACCCAGTTGATGTGCCGTTCGAGGTCCGACATCGATTGCTGGATGCGCTTGGCGGTTGCTTCCGCCTTCTCCGACATGCCGTCGGTCAGCGAACTCTTGATGCCGCGATAGCTGATCCAGATTTCCATCGCGCCGTTGACGGCGAGCACGAACACGACAAGGCCGACCAGCGCGACGACGTATTTCGCGAACAGGCCCTCACGCAGGAACCAGACTTTGCCCTTGGCGGCGCTCACATCCACGACCCTCGTGCGCCACGCCTCTTGCGCGCGCATCGGTTTTGCCGGTGGCGGCATTCCCCGGCCGGGAGCCGTCGCGGTTGGGCCTTTTTAGCACGATTTGAGGGCCGAGCAGGTGGCCTATCCCACACATGGTTAGCTCCGACTTTGGGCAGTTATCCGGGGAAATCGGCGGTGCGTGTGGCCATTACGGGCCGAGACCGTTGCGGCAGCGGAAGTCGGCCCCCTCTCCCCTTGTGGGAGAGGGCTGGGGTGAGGGGTCACGGTCTATCGAGGGACCAAGCTCACCGATTAAACAGCTGCCGCAAGACGTCGTTCATCGGCTGGCTGTCAGCTTGCGGAGCTGTGTCATTTTGCGCCGTCGGGGCGGCCGGCGCCGCGGGCTCGGCATCAGTGGGCTGCGGGCCCGGAATCGGGATGCTTCGCGGGCTGTTCGGCCGCGGTGCGCCTGGACCAGCCGCGCCGCCTTGTCCTTGCCCTTGGCCCAGCCCCTGGCCCAAGCCGCCGCTCAATCCCTGCTGCAGCAGATTGCCGATGGTCTCACCGAGCGGGCCGCTGAGCAGATCGCCCGGCCTGCCGGCGCCCTGTCCAGGCGCCGCGCCCTGTCCTCCAGCCGGGCCTTGCCCGCCGGTTGCACCTTGCCCGCCGCCGAGCAGGCCGCCCAACGCGGCGCCGATGCCCCCGCTATTGGGACCCAATACGGTTCCGAGGCCGCCATTGGGACCAAACAGCCCCTTGCCCATCTCCTTGAGCTTGGCATAGGCGGCGTCGGGATTATCCAAAATGCCCTGCATGTCCGGATAGATTTTCGGCGCGCCCCACGGCCCCTCGATCATCACGGGAATGCCGAATCCGACCGGCTCATTGGCGCGGCCCTGGCCTTCGGTGGTCATCACGAGCTTTGGTTCGACGCGGAACCCGATCTGCTTGGTGTCGAGCGCAATGGTGCCGACGCCCGTCATCCGCACCAGCGGGCCGACCAGATTGAGATCGGTGGTGACGGCCTGCCCCTTGTCGATCTTGAACGACGCCGAAAGCTGCGACAGATCCGTCGACTGCTCCTTGCCTTCCTGCCAGCCGGACAGGGTGCCCGAGGTGAGCGAGCGGATCATCTGGGCGACGTTGAGGCCCTTGATGGCGCCGTCCTGGAACACGACGAACGCGGTGCCCTGCAAGCCCGCCATGATCGCGCGCTGGCTGTTGCCGGTGGAGCGGACGCTGATCTTGGTTTGCATCCTGCCGTCGAGCTTGTCGAAATCGGCCAGGCTCCTCAGCAGCGGCAGCGCGCGTACGCCGTTAAGATCGGCCCGCAGCGCAAACGAAGGATTGGCGGTCGAGGCATCAATGGTGAGATCGCCATTGGTGTTGCCGTCATAGGCGCCGAGATTGGAAACCTGCGTCTTCAGCACGCCGCTGTTGAGCGTGACGTCGATCGCCGCCGGCGCGAAACGCGCGTCGCCGATATTGAGCGCCGCCGCGGAGATCCGCGCCTGGGCATCGATATAATTGAGGCCATTGAGATCGATCGCGGCATTGCTCCAGGGCTGCGCCGCCGAACCGCCGTCACCACGGCCCATCGCGACATCGAGCCGCTGGAAATCCAGATCGAGCTTCACCAGCGGCTTGCTTGCGGTATCGACCGAGGCCCAGCCATTGAACGCGCCGTCGCCGAGCGTGCCGGTCAGGCCGTTGATCATCACCACCGGGCCGTTGAGCCGGACTTCCGCCTTGCCCGACAGCTGCCCGTGCAGGAAGCCGGGTGCGTCGATCTTGAATTCGGTCGGGATGTTCTGCCGTTCGAGCGGCGGTGCCGGGGCCACCGCCTTGATGTCGAATTTCAACGCGTGCTCGCCGGCGCGCGCATTGCCGGTCGCCCGGATCTTGCGGTCGGCATCGATCGTCATGTCGGCGTTGATGGTCTCGATCTTGTTCTCGACGCGGTCGCGCAGATTGGAAAACACGATCGTGCCGCCGGTGACGCTGACATGCTCGATGGTAAAGGCTTCGCCCTTGATCGCGGCGGCCGGCCTCGACGGCTGATTGATATCCTTGATGCGTTCGCGCTGCAGCGGCAGGTTCAGCACCGGACGAACGATGACAAGTTCGGTAACTTGCGGTTTGCCGGACCACAGGCTCGCCAGTGTCACGTCTGCCTGGATGCTGACCGCGGTGAGGCGGTGGTTGATGTCGCGATCTTTCGGATCCTGCAGCGCGACGTCGTTCAGCGTGATGTTGAGCGACGGCCAGAGCCCGACCCTGGTTCCGCCGTTGATGGTGAGCTTGTAGCCGGTCTCGCGCTCGACCCGTTCCTGGATCTGCGACGTCATGAAGCCGGACGGGATGCCGATCACGAGCAGCAGCGCGATGATGACGATCACGGCGCCGATGGCGGCCACGGCGAATTTCAATGCTCTCATTTCGACTTTCCAGGCCGGGCAAACGGCATCGGTTTCGGCCGCGCCCGATGGGGCACAGCCGGACAAGCGAGCTTATCCCGGAAGGGGACATCGCTCAAAGAAGCCAAAATTATTCCAAGGCTACTGCAATGCTATGTGACTTATGACACACTTCGGTCGGGGTGAATCTTGCTAGGGCCTTTGGGGACGGTTTTGGGATCGAACTGGAAGGCAAACCAATGAGCAAACAGGCCGAATTTGCGGTCATTTTGAAGATGAACCCGATGTTCGCGGACCTTGGCGCCGACGAACTGCAGCGAATCTCCGGACTCTGCCACACCCAGCAACTGGGGCTCGGCGAGATGCTGTTCCAGAAGGGGGACCCCGGCGACGCCCTTTACGGGGTCCGCCGCGGCCAGATCCGGATCGAGACCGGCGCCTCCGACGGCAGCCGCCTGACCCTGAACTTCATGGGTTCAGGGGACCTCTTCGGCGAAGTCGCCGTGCTCGACGGCCAAAGCCGCACTGCGGACGCCACCGCCGGCGAGGCGACGGAACTGTTCGTGCTCCGGCGTGAGGATTTCCTCGCCTTCCTCGAACGTGAGCCGAAAGTCGCCATCAAGATCATCACGCTGCTGTGCCAGCGCATCCGCTGGCAGAGCGAGCGGATGGAAGAATCCATGCTGCAGCCACTGCCGGTGCGGCTGGCGCGAAGGCTGGTGGCGCTGGCTGCCGATTTCGGATCGGAAGTGCATATTTCGCAGGAGCAGCTCGGCGTGTTCGTCGGCGCCGCGCGCGAAAGCGTCAACCGTCAACTGCAGGCCTGGCGCAAGGACGGGATTCTGGATCTGCAGCGCGGGCGCATCCTGCTGCAGAACCTGAACAAGCTGACGACGGTGGCGCGCAACGAGTAGGGCCTGATCGTCAGGCCCCGGCGGTTATTTCCTTGATCAGCGCCGTATCGGCGAACTCGACGAGTTCGATGATTTTTCCGTCCTGGAATTTGAACAGGTCGGTCAATTCCGTCGTGAAGGTCTTATCCTTGAACCGCATCGTGAGCCGCGAGTGCACGGCGGCGCGATCGCCGTCTGCGATAAAGGCGATGATGTCACGCTCAATGAACTGAAAAGCGCCAATGAAACCAGTCATCGCTTCGCGAACGTTCGGATGACTGCGAACCGCTCCCGCCAATGCGAGGACCTTCGGCTCCCCGGCAAGTTCGAAAACCGCGTCAGCGTGAAACGCTGACATGAGGCCCTCGATGTTGCCGCTACCGCGGTCTGCATACGCTTGCTCGACGAGCTTTCGCATCGCTTCTCGATCTGCCATCCCGCCCCCCTTAAACTATTGGTTGAGCCCGAGCATAGCACCCGCTTCGATGCGGGCAACAGCAGAAGTGGTTCGGATGAATGGCGCGATGCAAGCGCCTGCAGAGCCGCAGGCGATCTCGGCTATCGACCGTTGAGGGCTTGCGTGGGTGGAAAGCGCCTCACTTCGCTGCGGGCGACATCGCCGGCGGGACCGGCGGCGGCCCCTTGGCTGGAGGCGGTGCGGTGTGATGGCCGCCCGGCGGAACATCGTCGCTCTCGGCTTCCGAGGCCAGCAGCAGCTTGCCGTAGCGCCAGATCAGCGCGCCGAGATCGTCCATCATCATGAACATCGCGGGCACGAACACCAGCGACAGCACCGTCGAGAACAGCAGGCCGCCGATCACCGCGAGCGCCATCGGCGAGCGGAACTCGCCGCCGGCACCGAATGCCAGCGCTGAGGGCATCATGCCGGCCGCCATCGCGATGGTGGTCATGATGATGGGACGGGCGCGCTTGATGCCGGCGTCGATGATCGCAAAATCACGCTTGTTGCCTTCGCGGATCGACTCGACCGCGAACTCCACCAGCATGATGGCGTTCTTGGTGACGATGCCCATCAGCATCAGGATGCCGATCCACACCGGCGTGGTCAGCTGCTTGCCGGTCAGCAGCAAGGCTGCGATCGCGCCGCCGATCGAAAGCGGCAGCGAGAACAGGATGGTGATCGGCTGCAGGAAGGTGCCGAACAACAGCACCAGCACGGCGTAGACCATCATCAGGCCGGCGGTGATGGCGGTGGCAAAGCCGTCTGACAGTTCAGCCAGGCTTTCGGCGTCGCCCGACGGGCTTACCTTGACGCCCTTCGGCAGGCTCTTCATCACGGGCAGGTCGTAGATCATCTTGGTCGCGTCGCCGAGCGCCGCGGTGCCGACGAGGTCGGCCGCGACGGTGGCCTGCCGTTCCCGGTCGTAACGGTTGATGCTGGTCGGGCCCTGGTCGAGCTGGATGTCGGCGACGACAGACAGCGGCACGCCGCCGCGCTCGCCGCGCTGGCCGAGCGGCACCCGCAATTGCTGCAGCATCTGCAAGTCGCCGCGCGCGCTGTCCTCGAGCTGGACGCGGATCGGCACCTGGCGGTCGCCGGCATCGAACTTGGCGAGCGCCGGGCCGACGTCGCCGATGGTGGCGACACGGATGGTTTGCGACAGGCTTTCGGTGGAGACGCCAAGCCGTGCGGCCAGTTCGGCCCTTGGGCGAATCCGAAGCTCCGGCCGGTCGAGCGAGGTTTCCGAGATCACGTTGGCGATGATCGGAATCCGCTTCATCTGGGTCGCGAGTTCGTTGGCGACGTTGCCGACGATGTTGCTGTCGATGCCGGTCACGACGAGCGAAATCGCACGCAGGCCGTTTTCATCGAGGAACCAGAACCGGATGTCCGGGACGTTTTCCAGTTCCTTGCTGATATCGAGCTCGAGCAGGCGCTGGGTGTGCTTGCTGTCGCGGTCTTTCTTCGGCGTGTAGTTGATGATCAGCGCGGCGCGCCGCACTTCCTGCGTTCCCGGCGGCACCCGGCCGCCATCGACGAATATGCTCTTGATCTCCGGGCGCTTGCGCAGGCGCTGGACGATTTCTTCCGTCACCTTCTCGGTGTAGGCGAGTTGCGAGCCTGGCGGCAGCTCCATCGCCAGCAGCGAGCGCGCGGTGTCCTGCGCCGGCAGGAAGCCCTGCGGCAGCAGCGAGATGCTCCAGATCGAAGCGGCAAAGATAGCCAGTCCGGCCAAAACGGTGATGAAGTAGTGTTTCACCGACCAGGTCACGAGCTTGGTATAGGCCTGCAGCAGGCGGCCGGGCGGCGGGTCGTCATGCGGGTGATCCTTGAGGAAGTAGGCCGCCAGCACCGGCGTGACGAAGCGCGCCGCCAGCAGCGAGAAGAACACCTGCACCGACACGGTGATGCCGAATTGCTTGAAGAACTGCCCGGCGATCCCGGACATGAAGCTCGCCGGCGCGAAGATCGCGATGATGGTCAGCGAGATCGCGATCACGGCGAGGCCGATTTCGTCGGCGGCTTCCAGCGCGGCGCGATAGGGCGTCTTGCCCATGCGCATGTGGCGGACGATGTTTTCGATTTCGACGATGGCGTCGTCGACCAGAATACCCGTCGACAGCGTGATGGCGAGGAAGCTGACGAGGTTGAGCGAGAAGCCGAGCAGATCCATCACCCAGAACGCCGGGAAGATCGACAGCGGCAGCGAGATCGCGGCGATGATCGTGGCGCGGATGTCGCGCAGGAACAGCAGCACGACGACGACGGCGAGAATCGCGCCCTCGAACAGGGTCGAGATCGCCGCCTCGTAATTGCCCTTGGTGAAATCGACCGAGGTGTCGATCATCTTCAGGTCGACGTCGGGATAGGCCGCCTTCAGCGCATCGATGCGTTTTTGCACGGCGGCGGCGACCACCACGTCGCTGGCGCCCTTCGAGCGCTTGATGCCGAGGGCGACCACCGGCTCGCCGTTGAAGCGGGCAAAGGTCCGGCGATCGGCAATTGTGTCTGTGACGGTGCCGAGATCGTCGAGCCGCACCTCGCCGCCGCCGAACAGCGGGATCATGGTGCCGGCAAGTTCATTCAGCGTCTTGGCGCCGGCGAGCGTGCGGATCGCCTGGTCGTTGTTGCCGATGCCGGCGCGGCCGCCGGCGAGGTCGACATTGGTGCCGCGCAGGATCTGGCTGACATTGACGGCGGTAAGCCCCGAGGCCTGCAACCGGTCGGGATCGAGCGAGACCAGAATCTCGCGCTCGACACCGCCGATGCGCTCGACCTGGGCGACGCCGCGGACGCCCTGCAACGCGCGTTTGACGACGTCGTCGACGAAGTAGGACAGCTGCTCCGGCGTCTTGCCCGGAGAGATCGCGGCATAGGTGACGATCGGCAGGCCGATCACGTCGACGCGCTGGATCAGCGGCTCGGTGACGTTTTGCGGCAGGCTGGCGCGGACGCGGGTGACGGCATCCTTGATGTCGTTCAGCGCGCGGTCGGTGTTGGTCTCGAGCGCGAACTGGATCGTGGTCAGCGACAGGCCATCGGTAATCGACGACGAAATGTGCCGCACGCCCTCGACGCCGGATACGCCGTCCTCGATCGTCTTGGTGACCTGAGATTCAAGCTCCGAGGGCGCCGCGCCGAACTGCGAGACCGCCACCGAGATCACGGGGATGTCGGCGCTCGGCAGCCGCGTGACCGCGAGCTTGGTGAAGCTGACCCATCCCAGCACCAGAAGGATGATTGAAAATACGATGGACGGAAGCGGGTTCCGGATCGACCATGCCGAGATATTCAAAGCCATTATCGTGTCCGCGTGCGCTCGAGTTCGTCGGCAAACATGGTCTTGATCTGGTCGCCGTCATGCAGCGAGGTTCCAGCATCGGCCACGACGGTTTCACCGACGGCGAGGCCTTCAAGAATTTCCGTAGAGGTGTCCGACGTCAGGCCGACCCGGACTTTTCGCGTCTCGATCCTGTTGTTCTCCTTGACCACCTGCAGGGTCAGGCGGTCGATGGCGGTACGCGGCACCGCGACGCCACAGCTGCGCTTGGCGTCGATATTGGCGCGGGCGAACATGCCGACCTTGAGCGAGGGATTGTTGTTCAGCGAAATCCTGACTTTGCCGAGCTGGGTGGCGCGGTCGATCTGCGGCGAGATTTGCCGGATCTTGCCGACCAGATCGGGCGCGTCGTCGCGGCTGATCCGCACCGTGGCGCCGGGATTGAGCTTGAGCAGATGGACGCTCGGCACTTCGGCCTCCAGCTCGATCTCGTTGTTGACGGAAATCCGGAACATCGGTCCGGCCTGCGGCGAGGCCGGCGCGCCGACGGCGGTCCTGACTTCGGTAACGAGGCCTGGGCCAGGCGTGCGCAGCGATATCGGTCCAGTCCTGCCGCCGCCCGGAGCTCCCGGCTGCTGCGGCGGCGCGGTCAGGCGTGCCAATTCCTGATTGTCCGCCACCATGTCGCCTTCGCGGACGAAGACATCGGTGACCCTGGAGCCTTCCTGATCGACGCCGACCTGCGCTTCGCGGCGCGGCACGATAAATCCGGTGACCCGCACCATGTCGGAGAAGCAGGCATTGGTGGATTTGGTCACGATCACCAGCGCCTGGCTGGGCGTATCCTTGGGCTCGGGACGGGAGCGGTGCTCGAACCAGTAGTAGAAGCCACCCACAACAACAACGAACGCTACTCCGAGCGCAGGTTTGAGGTATTCGGAGAGTTTCATCGCCGGATCAATCCAGACTGGAAGTCAAATGAAGCGGGGTGCATCCGATTCACCGAAAAATTACAATGAACCCAAAACAAAATGCGTCCCGCAAGGGTGCTGCGGAACGCATTGTAGCCGGAAAATCTAGGTCAACGCCACGCCCTACTTGAACAGGCTATTTGGACGCAGTGGCCTTGTTTTCCATGTTCACAACCTGCACGCGGCGATTGGCTTCGGCCATCGGCTGGTTCGAGTCCTTCAGCTTGCTCTTGCCGTAACCGACGGTCACCAGATCGGTGCCGTTGATGCCGTATTTATCGACCAGATAGCGCTTGATCGCGTCGGCGCGCCGCTCGGAAAGGTCCTGGTTGTAGCCTTCGCCGCCGGCAGCGTCGGTATGACCGGCGACCACGAAGGTCGAGCCTTTCAGGTCGGAATTGGACAATGCGCGGCCGAGCGCCTGAACCGATGCCAGCGATCTGGGGCTGATATCGGCCGAGTTGTAGTCGAAGTTGATTTCCAGATCGATCTTGGGCTTGTCCTTGACGATCGCGGCGATCTCTTCACGCTCGCTGAACGACAGCGACCGCGTCGAGCGGCCGCGGATTTTCTGGACGAACTGCCCTTCGGCGGCAACTGCGGCCTGATCAACCTGCTGCGGACCGACCGACAGGCCGCGGGTCAGCGGCTTCTTTTCCGGCACCAGCGCGCGGAGGATCTGATCCTCGGTCACGTTCTTGTCCTTGGCCTTCTCCTCGGCAACCGCGCTGGCCATGCCAAAGCAGAGGGCGGCGCCGAGCGTCGCGATCGAAAGGAGCCCGGTCAGGGTCTTTGTTCCAGAGCTCTGTGACATTACCAGTCCCTCCTGCGCGTGGTTCCAAAACGTGATTCAAATGAGCTGCCGGACCAATCCGGTCGCGGCCTATTACCGTTAGTCTAGCCGCCCGCCTGTCGGTTCGAGGAGGCTGCCAGTTAGCGTCAAATAATCGTCACTGTACCCCGTAATCGGCGAATTCCTTAACGATATTCGGATCCATCGCCTTGGCGTTGCTAATATCCAGATCGCCTTCCGGGATCGAGCCGTTGCGCTTCTTGGCAATGCCCCGTCCGTACAGCGACGAGGTCAATCTCGGGTTGATCTTCAGCGCGGCGTCGAAGTCGGCAATTGCATTCTTGGTCTGTCCGCTCTTGAGGTTGACGAGGCCGCGGCTGTCCAGCGCATCGACGAAATTCGGACGCAACCGCAGCGCCTCGTTGCAATCCTTCAGCGCGGCCTGCAGGTCGCCGATGACCGTGCGGGCCCAACAGCGGTTGTTGTAGGCTTCCACATCCTTCGGGTTGAGCCGCAGCGAATTGTTGAAGTCCTTGATCGCGAGTTCGTAGGCGCCCTTGCTGGCATAGACCTGGCCCCGCCGATACAGCGCGGCCCCATCGTCGGGGTTGTCGTTGAGCTTGGCGGTGAGGCTCTTGATGGTCGGATCATCGGCGAGCGCCGCGATCGCCGTGTTGCTCTCGGTCGGCTTGGCCGGCGGAGCGGGCGGCGGGATGGTGACTTCGACCTGTTTTGGCGGCTGCGGCGGAGCGGGCGGCTGCGGCGGTGCAGGTGGCGGCGGTGCCGGCGTCGCAATGGCCACCTGGGCTCCGGCGGGAGGTGCCGGAGCAGGCGCCGGTGTCGGAGCGGGGGGAGGTGACGGAGCGGCGGCGACCGGCGGCGGGGAGGGCGCGGCGACAACCGGAGGCGGGGCTGGCGGCGGACTCGAAGGCTTCGGCCCTGCGCCGCCCGGGATGAAGGAGAAATCCTCGGCCAGCGACGACGAAATCCACGGCACCTGTTCCTGGCGCGAGGCGCGGGTGACGCCGACCCGGGTGCGATTCAAAGTTTCCTCGGCCATCAAATCGGGGGTGCGGATTTCCTTGAGCAGTTCCCGCACGAACAGGCTGCGATCGCTGCCATTATCCGAAATGACCGACGAAAGGGCCGCCGAATACATCACCAGAGAGCCGTTCGGCGCGATGACCGGCGCAAGTCCGGCGGAAAAACTGCGGAACCGGCGCTCGAACGGATTGCGCCTGGAGGCGTCGACCAGGGCGATCTTGACGCCGGCGCCGCGGCTGTTGATCTCGCCCAGCACCATCTCGAGGCTGAAGCCGTCGCGGCGCACGTCGGCCTCGGCCCAGATCTGCGCGTCGACCGGGATCATGTAGCTCTGGCGGTTCGCCTGGATGCCGAAACCCGAGAAGAAGATCAGGGCGACCGAGCCGGGCTTGATCTTCCCGTACAGGCGCTCGAAGGCCCGGCGCATGCCGTCGCCGGTGAGGTTTTCGCCGATATCGACGTTGAAGCCATCGCGCTTGAGTTCTTCGGCGACATCGCGCGCGTCGTTGATCGGCTCTTTCAGCGGCGCTTCGGCGTCCGGATATTTCGAATTGCCGATCACCAGCGCAAAACGCTCGCCGGCCCCGAACGACGGGGCGATCGACGCCACGGAAAAGATCACTGTGAGAAGCAATGCAAGGCGGATTTTCATTATCACCGCAGTCCAGCCAAAAAAGCGCCGATCCGAGCTTGCGCCGCGGCGACCATACTCCACGCAAACCGCATTATCAAACGAGCCCCGCAGGCCGTCAACCACTTGCGAAGGCGACGTTAATTGCGACAATTCACCGCGACGAACCCGCGATGAACCCTTGGGAATTGAAGGGGAATAAATCCCGTTGGTCGTGAAATTGCGGTGCGTGATCAGCCGGTGGTTGCGTAAGCCCTCCCGGAGCCAGCCGTGGCCCTGGTGCCCGGTCAGCCACCGGCGATGTAACACATTGGGTGTGCCGCCCTGTTACGGATGGTCATTCGCACTGCCGGTTTGACCTTTGCGGATGACGATGGCTTGTTGTGGACGTCGGCCAAAACTCAAACCTCAAGAAAAGTGACACCGATGGGAAATGCCTACGAAATCTACGCACTGCGCTATGCGACGATGTCGCCGCGCACCCCTCATCTGAATTTCCTGATCCCGGATCCACACGACACCACGGCGCAGGACCTCGACTACTTCGTCTGGCTGATCCGCGGCCACGGCCGCGAGATCCTGGTCGATACCGGCTTCAACGCCGAGGAAGCCAAGGCGCGGTCGCGCAAGCTCAACCTCAATCCGGTCGATGCGCTGGAGGCGTTTGGCGTCAAGGCCGACAGCATCAAGGACGTCGTCGTCACCCATCTGCACTACGATCACGCCGGCAATCTCGACCGCTTCCCCGGCGCCCGGTTCCATCTGCAGGATCGCGAGATGAGCTACGCGACCGGGCGCTGCATGTGCAACGGCCTGATCCGGCACCCATTCTCTGTCGAACACGTCACGCTGATGGTGCGCCATGTCTATGGCGAGCGCGTCACGTTTCATAATGGCGATGGCGAGATCGCGCCCGGCGTCACCGTGCATCGCGTCGGCGGCCATTCCGATGGTTTGCAGGTGGTGCGGGTCGAGACCGCGCGCGGGCCGGTGGTGCTGGCCTCGGATGCCGCGCATTACTATGCCAACCTGCAGAAGCGCAGCCCGTTTCCGATCGTCTACAATGTCGGCGACATGGTGCAGGGCTGGGAGATCGTTGAAAAGCTGGCCGGCCACCCCGACCGCTTCATTCCCGGCCATGATCCGATCGTGAGCGAAATCTATCCGCGCGCCAGCGACAAGGTCGATGCGTTTGCCTTGCACCTGGCGCCGTCACGATCGTTTGTGAAGTAGGATCAAGCCATGATCGAACGCTTTCCCGGCCTCACGCCAACCCGCAGCCGCGCTGTCGTTCACGACGATCTGGTGCTCACCGTGGCGGTCGCGCCCGATCCGGTCACATCATCGATGTACGAGCAGAGCGTCAAGGCGCTCGCCCGCATCGACGAGAGCCTTGCTCTGTGCGGTTCGAACAAGAGCAAAATCCTGTCAGCGATCGTCTATATCTCCGACATGAAGCGCAAAAGCGAGATGAACCGCGCCTGGGATGAATGGGTCGACACCAGTAACCCGCCGATGCGCGCCTGCCTCGGCGTCGAGCTCGAACCGCCGCATATCGTGGAAATCGTGGTGACGGCGACGAAGTAGGCGGCGCGGTTTCGAGTTCGCGCGGGCGTGCTGATAGACCCTCATCCCGCGCAACGGCTTTGCCGTTGTCGCTGGAAGAGCCGCGCTCTTGCGCGGCGTCTCGAAGGATGCGGGCCCGTCTATGGCCTCATGGTTCGAGACGGCGCAAGAGCGCCTCCTCACCATGAGGGTTGAGGATTAATACGCTTCCTTCGCGTCGGCCTCTGCGCTGGTCTGCACGAGGTCGAGGCTTGCCTCGATCTTGCCGAGCAGCGCGGCCAGCGCCTTTCGCTCCGGCGCGGAGAGGCAGGACAGGATCTCCTGCTCCCGGCGCAGCAGGCGCGGGATCAGTTCCTCGTACAGCGCCTTGCCTTTTGCCGTCATGCGCAGCCGGAATTCGCGGCGGTCTGCTTCGTTCTCGACGCGCTCGATCATCTGCCGTTTCATCAGCGTGGTGACGGCGCGGCTGATGGTCGATTTATGGGTGCGGGTGCAATGGGCGATGTATTGCGCGCTGCAGGGCTCAACGCGAAAACCCAGCGTCGCCAGCACGCGCCATTCCGGAATGTCGAGCCCGTACCGCGCCTGATATTCGGCCGAGAGCGCCGAGGAGACTTCCGCCGCCAGCCGGTTCAGCCGGAAGGGTACGAATTTGAAGAGGTCGAGACGGCCGCCGTTTCTTGCGGCTTTCGCAGGCGTTCCATCCTTATCCCCGTCTTTGCGCGTGCCGCTGTCGGGCGCGGATCGGGATCGGGCGCTGTTCTCGCTGGACGACGCGTTGGCCAAAATCGCTCCAATTTGAGTTGACGCCGGGGGCGCCAGCGGGTTTAAGATAGTTGCAGATGCGACTAATTTAGCAAGTCCGCGCACCCTTGGCCAGAGTAAACCTTTCAATGGTCCAGACCAAAACCCAATTCGGCTACCGCAGGCACCCTGATCAGGATCGGGCGGGAGTTGATGCGGCCGAACATCCCGTCGTCGTGGTCGGCGCCGGGCCGGTCGGACTGTCGCTGGCGATCGATCTGGCGCAGCGCGGCCAATCCGTGGTGCTGCTCGACGATGCCGACCGGATCGGCGAGGGCTCGCGCGCGATCTGCTTTTCCAAACGTTCGCTGGAATTCTGGGACCGGCTCGGCGTCGGCCAGCGCATGGTCGACAAGGGCGTGGTCTGGAGCGTCGGCAAGATCTTTCACGGCGCCTCGCAGCTCTACCAGTTCAATTTGCTGCCGGAAGAGGGCCACAAGCGGCCCGCCTTTATCAACCTGCAGCAGTTCTATGCCGAGGCCTATCTGGTCGATCGGGTCCAGGAGCTTTCCGGCATCGACCTGCGCTGGCGCAACAAGGTGACCGGCCTCGAACAGCGCAACGACCATGTGCTGCTGACGATCGAAACGCCTGACGGACCGTACCGGCTGCATGCCGGCTTCGTCGTCGCCTGCGACGGCGCCCGCTCATCGTTGCGGCAGATGGTGGGCGCCGAATTCGCCGGGCAAGTGTTTGAAGATCAATTCCTGATCGCCGACGTCAAGATGACGGCGGCGTTCCCGACCGAGCGCTGGTTCTGGTTCGATCCGCCGTTCCACGCCGGACGCTCCGCGCTGTTGCACAAGCAGCCGGACGACATCTGGCGCATCGACCTGCAGCTGCATCCCGATGCGGATCCTGTCGTCGAGAAGCGCCCGGAAAATGTACGGCCGCGGATCGCGCGGATGCTTGGCCACGACAAGTTCGATTTCGAATGGATCTCGCTGTACAAGTTCCAGTGCCGCCGCATGGAGAAGTTCTTGCACGGCCGCGTGATCTTTGCCGGGGATGCCGCACACCAGGTCTCGCCGTTCGGTGCCCGCGGCGCCAATTCAGGCCTCGAAGACGCCGAGAACATCGCCTGGAAACTCGATCGCGTCTTGCGCGGGTCGTCGCCGGAAGCGCTGCTCGAGAGTTACCACACCGAACGCAGCGCCGCGGCGGACGAGAACATCCGCGAGTCCACGCGCTCGACCGATTTCATGGCGCCGGTGTCGCAACAGGAGGCGCGGCTGCGCAAGGCGGTGCTGTCGCTGGCCAAGGAAACCGAATTCGGCAAGCGCATGGTCAATGGCGGACGGCTGTCGGTGCCTTCCACCTATGACACGCCGCTGTCGACCGCCGATCGCGATGCGTGGCGCGGCGGCCCGCGGCCCGGCGCGTCGATGCCGGATGCGCCGATTGCGGCAGCGAGCGGCCAGCCGATGTTTCTGACCGAAGCCTTCGTTGGCAGGGGAGCGCAATTCACGTTGCTGGAATTTGGCAACGGTGCCGCGATCGATGCGCCCGAAGGCGTGGAAACCATTCGCATCGGCGGCGACCACGGCCTTGCCGACACCATGGGCCTTGCGGGTACGCGCTACGACGCCGAGCCCGGCACCGCCTATCTGCTGCGGCCCGACGGCTATGTCGCCGCGCGCTTCCGGCATCCGACCCGGCCGGCGCTGGATGCGGCGTTGGCGCGTGCGGCGGGTCTCAATCGAGGACTGTCATGACGCTGTCCACCAGTTCGAATTTCGCAAAACCCGACGACGCCTTCCGCGCCATCGTCGAGGCGCATCGGGGCTTAAGCGATGCGCAGAGCGCCGATCTCGACGCCGCGCTGGTTCTGGTGCTCGCCAACCATATCGGCGACATCGCGGTGCTGAACGAAGCCATCGCGCTCGCCAAGCGGCGGATGCTCGATGCCAGCCAGCAGCAACAGCAGCAACAGCAGCAGCAACAACAGCAAAAAGTATGAATATGTCGTCATTGCGAGCGCAGCGAAGCAATCCATCCCTCCGCAAGCGAGGTGACAATGGATTGCTTCGCTGCGCTCCCTTGCACAAACGCTTTGCGTTTGTTGCAGGCAATGACGGGGATAGAGTTATCAAAAAGGAATCGAACTAATGGCCAAGGGTTTCGCGTCCACCACGGACATGGCGGAAAAGAAGATCACCTTCTCCGAGATCGGTACTGATCTCTACGCCTTCACCGCCGAAGGTGATCCGAACTCGGCAATCATCGTCGGCGACGATGGCTGCCTGGTGTTCGACGCGCAATCGACGCCGGCGATGGCGAATAAAGTGATCGAGCGGGTGCGCACCGTCACCGACAAGCCGATCAAATATGTCGTGCTGTCGCATTACCACGCGGTGCGCGTGCTCGGCGCTTCCGCCTACAAGGCGCAGGGCATCGTCGCCTCGGCGGAAACCTATCGCCTGATCGAGGAGCGCGGCCAGCAGGATTGGGATTCCGAATATGGCCGCTTCCCGCGCCTGTTCCAGGATGCCCAGAGCATTCCCGGACTGACCTGGCCGACGCTGACCTTCGAAGGCGAGATGTCGATCTATCTCGGCAAGCGCGAGGTGCGCTTAATCCAGCTCGGCGCCGGACATACCTCCGGCGACATCGTGGCCTGGGTGCCGGATGCCGAAGTGATGTTCTCCGGCGACCTCATCGAATATCACTCGGCCTGCTATTGCGGCGACGCGCATCTGCGCGAATGGCCTGTCACGCTCAACGAGATCCGCGCTTTCAATCCCAAGGCGATTGCGCCCGGCCGCGGCGACGCGCTCAAGGGCCTTTCGACCGGCCGCGATGCGATCGCGATGACGCGGGACTTCGTCACCACGCTTTATGGCGCGGCCGAAACCTCGGTCGCCCGCGGCCGCAACCTCAAGGAATCGATGGCGGCGACGCGCGAGGTGATGGACCCGAAATTTTCCAGCTTTGCGATCTACGAGCACTGCCTGCCGTTCAACGTCTCGCGCGCGTTCGACGAGGCTTCGGGGATCGACGATCCCGTGATCTGGACCGACAAGCGCGATCAGGAAATGTGGGCCGCCCTGCAAGGCGCATGATCCCGAAAAGTGGGTACCGGTTTTCGGACAAGATCATGCGCAAGATGAAGGAGGATGACCATGAATATCAACACCTCGCCCGATGCGATCTCGCGCAGCACCGTTGGTGTCACGCCGGGCTACATGTCCGGCTTCGGAAACAGCTTTGAGACCGAGGCGCTGCCCGGCGCGCTGCCGATCGGCCGCAACTCGCCGCAGCGCTGCGCCTATGGGCTCTACGCCGAGCAGCTTTCCGGCTCGCCCTTCACCGCGCCGCGCGGCGCCAACGAGCGGTCGTGGCTTTATCGCATTCGTCCCTCGGTGAAGCACTCGGGACGTTTTGAGAAGGCCGATGCCGGGTTGTGGCGCACCGCGCCATGCCACGAATACGAACTGCCGATCGCGCAATTGCGCTGGGATCCGGCGCCGATTCCGAAAGAAGACATGACGTTTCTGCAGGGCGTGCAGACCATGACGACCGCAGGCGACGCCAACACGCAAGGAGGCATGGCCGCGCACGTCTATCTCATCACCAAATCGATGGTCGATCAGCATTTCTACAATGCCGATGGCGAGATGATGTTCGTGCTGCAGCAGGGCAATCTGCGCCTTGTCACCGAGTTTGGCCGCATCGACGCCGAACCCGGCGAGATCGTCGTGATCCCGCGCGGCGTCAAGTTTCGCGTCGAGCTCACCAACGGCCCGGCGCGCGGCTATCTCTGCGAGAACTACGGCGGCGCCTTCACGCTGCCCGAACGTGGTCCGATCGGCGCCAATTGCCTCGCCAATTCGCGCGATTTCCTCACCCCGGTGGCGGCCTATGAGGACAAGGACACGCCGACCGAACTGTTCGTGAAATGGGGCGGTTCGCTGTTCAAGACGACGCTGCCGCATTCGCCGATCGACGTGGTGGCGTGGCACGGCAATTACGCGCCCTATAAATACGACCTGCGCACTTTTTCGCCGGTCGGCGCCATCGGCTTCGACCATCCGGACCCGTCGATCTTCACGGTGCTGACCTCGCCGTCGGAAACCGCAGGCACCGCCAACATCGACTTTGTGATTTTCCCGGAGCGCTGGGCGGTCGCGGAAAATACCTTCCGTCCGCCCTGGTACCACATGAATATCATGTCGGAGTTCATGGGGCTGATCTACGGTGTCTACGACGCCAAGCCGGAAGGCTTTGTGCCCGGCGGCATCAGCCTGCACAACATGATGCTGCCGCACGGCCCGGATCGCCAGGCCTTCGATCATGCAAGCAACGGCGAGCTGAAGCCGGTGAAGTTGACAGGCACCATGGCCTTCATGTTCGAGACCCGCTACCCGCAGCGCGTCACCGCGCACGCGGCGAAGTCGGCGACCTTGCAGGACGACTACGCGGATTGCTGGCAGGGACTGGAAAAGCGATTCGATCCGAACAAGCCGTGACTTCGTTGCGCTCTTTTTTTTCGTCATGCCCGGGCTTGTCCCGGGCATCCACGACTTTCTTCTCTTTCGCCTAAGACGTGGATGGCCGGGTCAAGCCCGGCCATGACGATGTTCAATCGGAGAAACACCGTGCCCCACCCCAACGATCCCAAGCTGAAATCCTTCATCCCGGTCGATCCCGCGTCGGATTTCCCGATCCAGAATCTCCCCTACGGCGTGTTCTCCGCCAAGGACGGGCTCGCCCCGCGCGTTGGCGTCGCGATCGGCGACTATGTGCTCGATCTGTGGCAGCTCGCGCAGGATTGCCGGATCGACGTCGTCGAACCCGGCGTGTTCGCGAACGCATCGCTCAACGCGTTCATGGCGCTCGGGCCGGAGGTGTGGTCGCGGACACGGGCGCGGATCAGCGAGCTGTTGCGCCACGATCATCCCGAACTGCGCGACAATGAAAAACTGCGCCAGCGCACGCTGGCGCCGATGGCGGATGTCACGCTGCATCTGCCGATCGCGGTTTCCGGCTACACCGACTTCTATTCCTCGAAGGAGCACGCCACCAATGTCGGCGTCATGTTCCGCGGCAAGGACAATGCGCTGCAGCCGAACTGGCTGCATATGCCGATCGGCTACAATGGCCGCGCATCGACCGTCGTCGTCAGCGGCACCAAGGTGCGCCGGCCGCGCGGGCAATTGAAGCCGCCGACAGCCGACGTGCCGAGTTTTGGGCCGTGTAAACGGCTCGATTTCGAATTGGAGATGGGCGTCGTGATCGGACAGGCGTCGGCGATCGGCGAGATGCTGACGGAAAAACAGGCCGAAGAGATGATCTTCGGGTTTGTCATCCTCAACGACTGGAGCGCGCGCGACATCCAGCAATGGGAATATGTGCCGCTGGGGCCGTTCCAGGCCAAGGCGTTTGCGACCTCGATCAGCCCGTGGGTCGTGACGCGCGAGGCGCTGGAGCCGTTCCGCGTCCAGGGGCCCGCGCAGGATCCGCAGCCGCTGGAATATCTGCGCCAGGCGCAGCCGAACAATTACGACATGCAACTCGACGTCGCCCTGCGCGCCGGCTCCATGAACGCGGCCGCCGGCATCTGCCACACCAATTTCAAGTACATGTACTGGTCGTCGGTGCAGCAATTGGTGCACCACGCCTCGTCCGGCTGCGCCATGAATGTCGGCGATCTCTTAGGGTCCGGCACCATCTCCGGCCCGGAAAAGGATCAGCGCGGCAGTCTGCTGGAGATCAGCTGGAACGGCACCGAGCCGGTCGAGTTGCCCGGCGGCGTCAAGCGTACGTTCCTCGAAGACGGCGATTCGCTCGTGATGCGCGGCTGGTGCCAGGGCGACGGCTACCGCGTCGGTTTCGGCGAGGTCGAAGGCACGATCACGCCGGCGGGTTAGTTCACATTATTAAACGCTGTCGTCCCGGCGAAGGCCGGGACCCATAATCCCGGGCGTCCGTGGCTAAGGGAAGTCGTCAAGCAGCTTTCTTAAACGATGGGCCGCGGCGTATGGGTCCCGGCCTTCGCCGGGACGACGATAGTGTCACCGCTCCTGTGGCGGAACGGCCCTGATTCGCGCTGAATGCGTCGCGACCTCGTCGAGGCTGTAGGACAGATGCACGCGCTTGTCCGACGGCGGCCGCTTCGCAACGCTTAGTCCCGGCCGCCATTCCTGCGCAGGCCGGATCGGCCGCGGCGTGAAACCGCCACCGCAGTTCGGGCACACATTATGCAGCTTGTTGTCGGCGCAGTCAGCGCAGAACGTGCACTCATAGGAACAGATCCGCGCTTCCGTTGCGTTCGGCGGCAGATCCTTGTCGCAATATTCGCAGTTCGGCCGGAGTTGCAGCGCCATGGTGATCTCTTCGATCTGGTTAAACGGGATCATCGCAAATTCGCCGTTGAAAGCGAATGGCGAATACCCCTCGATTTCGGCCATCTGCCTCAAATCTACCGCGCCAATTCCTTCAGCGGCAGCTTTGCGCTTTCCTTCAGCCGGTCCAGCACGATCGAGGAGCGCACATGCGCCACGCTCTGGTGCGGCATCAGCACGTTGTTGACGATGTCGGAGAGGCTCTTGAGGTCGCGCAGCACGGCTTTGAGCAGATAATCGGCGTCACCCGTCAGCGAATAGGCCTCCTGAATCGCGTCGACGCGGCCCACCAGCGCGCGAAACTTCTTGGCGTTGTCGGGCGAATGCGTCGCCAGCGTGATGTGGATGAAGGCGATCAGATTGAAGCCGAGCGCCTCGGAGGCGAGGTCGGCGTGGTAGCCCGCGATCACTTTTTCTTCTTCGAGCCGCATCCGCCGCCGCGAGCATTGCGATGCCGACAGGCCGACCAGATCGGCCAGTTGCTGGTTGGTCAGCCGGCCGTCGTCCTGCAGCGCGGCCAGCATTTTGAGGTCGAAAGCGTCTACCGAAATCATGCGCGAAATGTCCATTTGATGCACGAATTGTGCATGACTATAGCCAATCCCGCCGCCATTTGCATGCACATTGCGCCTGATATGGCGGAAACTCCATGGATCAAATCAAGAAGGAGATTCCGCCATGGGTCCATTTCCGCACGACGCGCCGGCCGCCGTCATCAGCGCCGACAATCCGATGGGCACCGACGGTTTCGAGTTCGTCGAATACGCGCATCCCCGGCCGGAAGAGCTGCACGCGCTGTTCAAGCTGATGGGCTATGTGCCGGTCGCCCGCCACAGGACCAGGAACATCACGGTCTATCGCCAGGGCGACATCAATTACCTCATCAACGAGGAACCCGGCACCCACGGTTTTAATTTCGTGGCCGCCCACGGCCCCTGCGCGCCGTCGATGGCGTTCCGTGTGGTCGATGCGAAACAGGCCTACGCGCGCGCGATCTCGCTTGGCGCGGAGCCCGCGGATGTTTCTTCAGCGCAGAAGACGCTCGACGTTCCCGCCATCAAGGGCATCGGCGGCAGCCTGCTGTATTTCGTCGATCGCTACGGTGCCAAGGGCTCGGCCTATGACACCGAGTTCGAATGGCTTGATGCCAAAGACCCGCGTCCCGCCGGCGCCGGTCTGTTCTACATCGATCACCTCACCCACAACGTCCATCGCGGTCGGATGGATGTCTGGACCGGCTTCTACGCAAAACTGTTCAACTTCCGCCAGATCCGTTTCTTCGACATCGAAGGCCGCGCCTCCGGCCTGTTCTCGCGCGCGCTGACCAGCCCGGATGGCAAGATCCGGATTCCGATCAACGAGGACGCCGGCGATTCCGGCCAGATCGAGGAATATCTCAACACCTATCGCGGCGAAGGCATCCAGCACATCGCCTGCGGCGCGCGGGACATCTACGGCACGGTGGAGACGCTGCGCGCCGACGGCTTGCCGTTCATGCCGTCGCCGCCGCTGACTTATTTCGAGAAGATCGACGCACGGCTGCCCTGCCATGGCGAGGACGTCGCGCGGCTGCAGCGCGACGGCATCCTGATCGACGGCGAAGGCGTCGTCGAGGGCGGCCACACCAAGGTGCTGTTGCAGATCTTCTCGGCGAACGCGATCGGGCCGATCTTCTTTGAGTTCATCCAGCGCAAGGGCGACGACGGTTTTGGCGAGGGCAATTTCAAGGCGCTGTTCGAATCGATCGAGGAGGATCAGATTCGCAGGGGCGTGTTGAAGGTGGACGCGGCGTAAGCCCGCGCGTCAAACTCGGTGTCGTCCCGGCCTTGAGCCGGGACCCATAACCACCGTCGTTCGTGAGACGAAAGGTCGACGAACAGCCGTTCTTAACCGAGGAGCCGCGGCGTATGGGTCCCGGCTCAAGGCCGGGACGACAACAGGGGCTATCTCCCCGCCTTCCACGCGCTGGTCAGCTCCCCAATCTCCGCCTTCTCCGCATCCCGGATCGCCGACGGCGTGCGCGAAAAACGCGGCGCCGGCGCGGGCTGGGTTACGCCGTGGCGTTCGACAAAGATCTTTCGCGCGGCGTTGTGCGGATGCTTCGGCGCTTCCGCCATGGTCAGGATCGGTGCGAAGCAGATGTCGGTGCCTTCCATGATCTTGCACCAGTCTTCGCGGCTCTTGCTCTTGAAAACTTTAGTGAGTTTTTCCTTCAGTGCCGGCCAGGCGTTGCGGTCCATCTGGGCGTCGAAATCGGCGTCGGTCAGGCCAGCATGTTCGCGCAGCAGCGCGTAGAACTGCGGCTCGATCGATCCGATCGAAATGAAATTGCCGCAGGAGCATTCGTAAACGCCGTAGAAATGCGCGCCGCCGTCGAGGAAGTTCTGATCGCGGCCTTCGGTCCAGCGGCCGATCGCGGTCATGTCGAAGAACATCGACATCAGCGACGCCGCGCCGTCGCACATCGCGGCATCGACCACCTGGCCCTTGCCGGATTTTGACGCTTCCAGCAGCGCAGCGAGGACGCCGACCACGAGATAGAGCGCCCCGCCGCCGAAATCGCCGACCAGATTGAGCGGCGGCACCGGCTTCTCTTTGGTGCCGATCGCGGCGAGCGCGCCGGTGACCGAGATGTAGTTGATGTCATGGCCGGCGGCCTGCGCCAGCGGGCCTTCCTGACCCCAGCCGGTCATGCGGCCGAACACCAGGCGCGGATTGCGCGCCATCACCACGTCGGGCCCGAGGCCCAGCCGCTCCATCACGCCGGGACGAAAGCCTTCGATCAGCGCGTCGGCATTGGCGAGCAGGTCGAGCACGCCCGCGACCGCGGTCTTGTCCTTCAGATCGAGTTCGACGACTTTCCGTCCGCGGCCGGCCACCGATTTCAAATTCTTCCTGGCGCCGACGCGGTCGAGCGTCACGACCTCCGCGCCCATGTCGGCCAGCATCATGCAGGCGAACGGACCCGGGCCAATGCCCGCGAACTCGACGATGCGAAAACCGGCGAGCGGGCCGGAGGCGCGAACTGCGGATTGGGCGGCGGGTTTGTCGAGCACGTCTTGTTCTCCCACAGAGGTATTTTTAATTAGCTGATTAGCTAAATTGTCTCGCCTCCGGCTGCGCGTGGCAAGCATTCTTTGCTCAAGAATCTGACCAAATGCAGAGCGGCGCGCATCGCTGCGCGCCGCTTGCATGGGAACTTGCGTTTAGTGGTTATTAGCCCGCCGCAGTCACCGCGCGCTGCGCCATTACCTTGACCAGGTTGGCGCGATAGGCTGCGGATCCGTGGATATCGGCGAGCATGCCGCTGTCGGAGACTTTGACGCTGTCGAGCGCGCCGGCCGACCAGCTCGCCTTCAGCGCTGTCTCGATCACCGGTACCCGCATGACGCCGTTTTGCGATGCGCCTGTTGCCGCAACCCTGACATCGCCGGCCTTGGTCTTGGTCACGAACACGCCGGTCAGCGCGAAGCGTGAGGCGGGATGGCGCATCTTCTCGTAACCGGCCTTGGCCGGCACCGGGAACGACACCTGCGTGATGATCTCGCCGTCTTCCAGCGCCGTCGTGAACAGGCCCTTGAAGAAATCATCCGCCGCTATCGAGCGCTTGTTGGTTTTCACGGTGGCGCCGAGCGAAACCAAGGCCGCGGGAAAATCCGCCGCCGGGTCGTTGTTGGCGATCGAGCCGCCGATCGTGCCGCGGTAGCGGACTGCGGGATCGCCGAGCACCGAGGTGAGGTAGGCGATCGCGGGGATCGACTTCTTCACATCTGCGCTTTGCATGATGTCGAAATAGGTCGTGGCCGCCTTGATGGTCAGCGTATCGCCTGATGCTTCGATCCCGATCAGTTCCTTGATCTTGCCGAGATCGATCACGTCGGACGGCGCGGCCAGCCGCTGTTTCATCACGGGAATCAGCGTGTGGCCGCCGGCGAGATATTTCGAATCCGAGCCTTTGCCGAAAAGTGCCACGGCTTCGTCGACCGAGGAGGGGCGATGATAAATTGTCTCGTACATGATTCTCTCCCTCTCAACCGTGAATGGCGTGCCAGACGCGATCGGGCGTCGCCGGCATTTCGAGTTTGTTGTTGCCGATCGCATCCGTGATCGCGTTGATCACCGCGGCCGATGCACCGATCGCGCCGGCTTCGCCGCAGCCCTTGACGCCGAGCGGGTTGCCCGGACACAGCGTCGTGGTGTGGTTCAGTTTGAACGACGGCAGATCGTCGGCGCGCGGCATGGCGTAATCCATGAACGACGCCGTCAGCAGCTGACCCGAACTGTCATACACCGCGCCTTCGAGCAGCGCCTGGCCGATGCCCTGGGCGAGCCCGCCATGGACCTGTCCCTCGACGATCATCGGGTTGATCAGCCGGCCGAAATCGTCCGCCGCCACGAAGTTGACGAAGGAGGTCTTGCCGGTGGCGGCATCGACCTCGAGTTCGCAGATATAGGCGCCGGCCGGGAAGGTGAAGTTGGTCGGGTCGTAGAACGCGCCCTCCTTCAGGCCCGGCTCCATGCCGTCGGGCAGATTGTGCGCCGTGTAGGCGGCGAGCGCGACCATCGGCAGCGCGATCGACTTGTCGGTGCCGGTGACTTTGAACTCGCCGTTCTCGATCACGATGTCGCTTTCGGAGGCTTCGAGCGCATGGGCTGCGATCTTCTTCGCCTTGGCCTCGACCTTCTCCATCGCCTTGAGGATCGCGGTCAGGCCGACGGCGGCCGAGCGCGAACCGTAGGTGCCCATGCCGAACTGCACCTTGTCGGTGTCGCCATGGACGATCTGCACCTGGCTGATGGGAACGCCGAGGCGTTCGGCCACCAGCTGGCAGAACGTGGTTTCATGGCCCTGGCCGTGGCTGTGCGAGCCGGTGAGGATCTCGATGGTGCCGACCGGGTTGACGCGGACTTCCGCGGATTCCCACAGGCCGACGCCGGCGCCAAGACTGCCGACCGCTTTCGACGGCGCGATGCCGCAGGCCTCGATGTAGCAGGAGAGGCCGATGCCGCGCAGCTTGCCTTCGGACTTGGCTTTCGCCTTGCGCGCCGGGAAGCCGGCGTAGTCGATCGCCTTCATCGCCGAGTCCAGCGAGGCGCCGAAATCGCCGATGTCGTAGGCCATGATAACAGGCGTCTGATGCGGGAATTGGGTGATGAAGTTCTTGCGGCGCAGTTCCGCCGGATCGACCTTCAACTGCCGCGCCGCCGTCTCCAGCAGCCGTTCAACCACGAAACTCGCTTCGGGCCGGCCCGCGCCACGATAGGCGTCGACCGGGGTGGTGTTGGTGTAGACGCTGATCACCTCGGCGAAGATGTTGGGGATGTTGTACTGGCCCGACAACAGCGTCGCGTAGAGATAGGTCGGCACTGACGACGAGAACAGCGACATATAGGCGCCGAGATTGGCGTAGGTCTTGACGCGCAAGCCGGTGATCTTGTTGTTGGCGTCGAGCGCCAGTTCGGCATTGGTCAGGTGATCGCGGCCATGGGCGTCGGTCAGGAAGGCCTCGGTGCGATCGCCGGTCCACTTCACCGGACGCCCCACCTTCTTGGAGGCCCACAGCGCCACCATCTCCTCAGGGTAGATGAAGATCTTGGAGCCGAAGCCGCCGCCGACGTCGGGCGCCACCACCCGCAGCTTGTGCTCCGGGGCGATGTTATAGAACGCCGACAGCACAAGACGGGCGACATGCGGATTTTGCGAGGTCGTATAGAGCGTGAAGTGCTCCTCCGCCTCATTATATTCGCCGATCGCCGCCCGCGGTTCCATCGCGTTCGGCACCAGGCGGTTGTTGGTGATGTCGAGCGAAACCACGTTGGCCGCCGCTTTGAACGCGGCTTCGGTGGCGGCCTCGTCGCCGATCGTCCAGTCGTAGATCACGTTGCCGGGCGCTTCAGGGTGAAGCTGCGGCGCGCCCTGCTTGATGGCCGCGCGAATATCAGCGGCGGCCGGGAGTTCTTCGTAGTTGACGACGACGGCTTCGGCGGCGTCCTTGGCCTGGTTCTTGGTCTCGGCGATCACGACCGCGACCGCCTGGCCGACAAAGCGCACGGTCTCCGGCGCCATCGCCGGCCATGCGCCCATCTTCATGCCGGTGCCATCCTTCGACGTAATGGCCCAGCCGCAAATCAGATTGCCGACCTTGTCGTCGACGATCTGCTGGCCGGTCAGGATGCCGACCACGCCGGGCATGTCCTTTGCCGCTGAAGTATCGATGCTCTTTACCTTGGCGTGGGCGTGCGGGCTGCGGATGAAGTGCGCGTGGGTCAGGCCCACAATCTTGATGTCGTCGACGTAACGGCCCTTGCCGGTAATGAAACGGCGGTCTTCCTTGCGCACAACGCTTGCGCCAATGCCTTCAACGCCCATGTCCTGTCCTCCCAACCGGAGTTATTGTTTCCGCCATTTCCATCGAAACGAAGCGGCCTTTGAATGCTGGTTTGGTGGCCTGCGGCAGCTATTCGGCCGCCTGCGAGACCTTCATGCGTCCGGCCGCATCGAGCACCGCCTTGACGATGTTATGGTAGCCGGTGCAGCGGCAGATGTTGCCTTCCAGCTCCTGCCGGACGGTTTCCTCGTCGAGCTTGCCAGCATGGCGGTGCACGATATCGATCGACGACATGATCATGCCCGGGGTGCAATAGCCGCACTGCAGGCCGTGATTGTCGCGGAACGCCAATTGCATCGGGTGCAATTCGTCGCCCTTCGAGATGCCCTCGATGGTGGTGACGTTGGACCCGGCGGCCTGGCCCGCCAGCACGGTGCAGGATTTGACCGCCCGGCCGTCGATATGGACGACGCAGGCGCCGCACTGGCTGGTGTCACAGCCGACATGGGTGCCGGTCAGGTTCAGGTTTTCGCGAAGCAGATGGACGAGGAGGGTCCGGTCCTCGACGTCGGCTGAGACAGCCTTGCCGTTCACCGTCAATTTGATGGTAGACACGCGTGATACCTCCCGATGTTTTATAATTATTCCAATTAGAAACACGGGCGGGGGAACTTGCAACTAGGATTTTGGTCGCCCTTGTCATTGTGATGACATCCTCGCGGCGACGCGGCGTCGATCAGCCGATTCTTCGGCCGTGCTCCAGCGGGCGGGCCGAGGTGCAGCCAAAGCGCTGCGCGTGGCGGAAGGTAGATTGACGGGGTGAGGTCTCGTCCACCCCGCACCGCATCATACTTGCGGAGATCGTCCGGGCCCCCAAAGGGGGACCAAGACAAAAAAGTATGCTTCCAGCCCTGCAACCCAAGGCGAATGGAGCCGGAATTTACCCAGCCTTATCCATTGTGCCTTAGTTTTGCGCACTGGATCGGGGGCAGGGCCTCCCGATCCGGGTTTTCAGAATGAAAACGGGGGGCTTGAGGTGGAATTGCTGAAACGTACGGGCCTGTTCTCGATCAAACTCCCAACCTTTCGATTCCGCGCCAAGATCATGCTCGGCTTTGCCGTGACCCTGGCCATCTCGGCGGTCAGCATGGGCATTGCCTATATGGGATTTGAACACGTTTCCGCAGGCGTCGACGCCTACCGGCGCAGCGTGCAGGAAGCCGATCTGGCGCGCGACATCGACCGCGAGCTGATTTCCTATAGTTCGCTCGCCCGCTATTTCGTGGTCACGGCCAAGGAAGAGGATGGCAAGGCGACGCTGGCGGCCGAAGCCAGCCTGAAGGCAGCCATTATTGCCTCGATGAAGGGCACCACCGATCCAGGCCGGCTCGAACAGCTCGCCAAGCTGGAGCGGGAATTCCGCGCCTTTGCCAAGATCTTTGCCGACGTCGTCAAGGTCAAGGACGAGAGCGCGCGGATCACCCAGAACCAGCTCACGCGCAGCGGCATGTCGCTGCACTACAAGCTCGACGATCTCCCCAGCAACGCCGACGAGTCCGAGCAGCAGGTCATCAGTCTCGGCGCGAAAAAGGTCTACGAGCAGTTTCAGGCCGTCACCGCACTGGTCAACACGTTCGTCATCAATTCCGACAAGGCGGTGGCCGCCAGCGCGTTGGCGCGTCTGAAATTCGTCGAGAACTCGCTGAAGTCGATTTCCTCAAAGAATGAAAAGGTCGTGGCCGACCTCAAGGAGTCCGCCGGACTTCTGGAAGCCTACCGGGAGGCGCTGGCGAAGCTGATTCACAACGCCAAGGAAATCGACGATCTGACGCTCGACATGACGGATTCCGTCACCGCGATCAGCAAGGGCGCCGCCGTCATGAAGTCCAGCCTGCTGGCCGATCAGAAGCGGCTCGAGGCGGAGTCGAATGCGAGCATTGGCGAAACCGAACGGCTGATCCTGATCCTGGCGGCCGGCGGCTTCCTGCTCGGCTGTGTCTGGGCGTTCTTGCTCGGCAAGGGCATTTCCAAGCCGATGACCGCAATGTGTGGTGCGATGCGTGAACTCGCCGCCGGCAATTTCGATGTCGTGCTGCCCGGCCTCGGGCGCAAGGACGAACTTGGCGAAATGGCCAGCGCGGTCGAGGAGTTCAAGGTCCAGGCGGTCGCCAAGGCCGAACGCGACGCCGCCACGCAAGAGGCGCAGAACAAGGCGAGCAGCGCCGCGCGCCGCACTGAACTCATTCGCTTTGCCGACGAATTCGAGGCCGCGGTGGGCGCCATCGTCTCCAACGTTTCGGCCTCGGCCGTGCAGCTGGAAGCATCGGCGGGAACGCTGACGCGAACGGCGGAAACCACCCAGAGCCTGTCGAGCCAGGTCGCCGGCGCTTCGGAGCAGGCGTCCGGCAACATGCAATCGGTGGCGTCCGCGACCGAGGAGCTGTCGGCCTCCGTCGACGAGATCGGCCGCCGCGTCAAGGAATCCAGCCAGATTGCGGAAGCCGCGGTGCGCCAGGCCGAACAGACCGATAGCCGCATCGGAAAACTGTCGCGCGCAGCACAAGAGATCGGTGACGTGGTCAAGCTGATCACGGCGATTGCCGAGCAGACCAACCTGCTGGCGCTGAACGCGACCATCGAGGCGGCTCGCGCGGGCGATGCCGGCCGCGGCTTCGCCGTCGTCGCCTCCGAGGTCAAATCGCTCGCCAGCCAGACCGCGAAGGCAACCGACGAGATCTCCAATCACATCTCGGGCATGCAGGGTGCGACCCAGGAATCGGTCGCGGCGATCAAGGAAATCGGCGGCACCATCGGCAAGATCTCCGACATCGCCACGACGATCGCGGATGCGGTCGAGCAGCAAAGCTCGGCGACGCAGGAAATCGCACGCAGCGTCCAGAACGTCGCGCAAGGCACCGAGGAAGCCGCCGCCAGCATCATGCAGGTCAACCGCGGCGCGACCGAGACCGGTACGGCCTCGGAAGAGGTACTGCATTCGGCGCGCACGCTGTCGAGCGAAAGCACCCGGCTGCGCGAAGAGCTCGACCGCTTCATGGCGAATATCCGCGCGGCGTAAGGACATCGCTCCGTCGTCGTCCCGGCGAAGGCCGGGACCCATAGCCACGACTGTTTGTTGTTTGAAGAATCTCTGCCGGCTCGCCGTATCACCACGGCCGCGGCGTATGGGTCCCGGCCTTCGCCGGGACGACCATGAATGGGCCGCGCCTGAGTCGTTTCGGTCGCAATGACAAACGTCGTCGTCGCCTGCGACAAATCAACCCGTCGGGCAAATCAGTTCTGATTTACGGAAATGATGTCAAGCCCCAGAATAAAAAATATTTCTGTTTACCAGAATGAAAATCAGGGGCATATATTCGCCCATCCCGTCCCACTCAGAAGGGCGTCGGCCGTCGTCACGGACGTTGGGCGGGTTGCGGTGGACGCTGGTTTACGCCTCGACGACGGCGTGGATAAGCGTACGGCAAAACCGTGTGGTCCTGGCGCCCGTTGCAGGCGTCAAGCTGTCGGAGAAGCGCAAGCGGGAACGGCGGCGACGGAGTCAACCAAGAACTCGTCTCCGGGGAGATCACGGCATAAGCCGTAAAGCCACTGCGCAGGGAAGGCCGGGTGTTCTCCGCTGCCCTGTATGCTCGTGTGCAGCATTTCTTGTGCTAACCGCACACGGGACCGCGGGTGCAGCGCGCACCCGGTCTTCCCTGCGCCCTCT
>NZ_JAFCLY010000046.1:0-72244 GCF_018130185.1 Bradyrhizobium sp. AUGA SZCCT0182
TGATCACTCTCAAAATCACCGCTATTTTGGCCATCTGTGCCGGAACATTGATCGCGCTGGCATCGAGCGAATTCGGCGCCGAACTTGTTCTCGCCGTTGTCAGCCTCGTATAAGGCTCCGTTTTTGCGGGCAAAGAAAAACCCGCCTGCGCACCATCGGCACATATCAGATTGATGGCCGCGATTCGCGCAAACGGCCCCGGCGCGGAGTTCCAACCACCGCACCAAGGGCCGCCAACCCAATGGGGGTTTTCTCCCGGTTGGAGGCTGATGATTCATCCCGGGAGCGCTAAGTCGATTCCTGCCGCGCCGGATCGTTCCTAACGCCAAGAAAAAGCCCCGCCGGTTAGGGCGGGGCGAAGTCGTCGCGGGTAAGGCAACATGCTCCGGCGCGCGGGCCTCTGATGTCGATTCGCATTTCCCGCGTACTTGCCTATTTATCCCGCATGCGCACATCGACCTTTGAACCTTGCATCCCGACCCGCGGCGCTAAGGTTCCATCCTCCAAAAACTGGCTTCACGAAATCAAGCATGATGGCTATCGCCTGATCGTGCAGAGGGAGGCAAACCGAGTTCGTCTGTTCACTCGAAATGGCTTCGACTGGAGCGACCGATATCCGCTCATCACCGAGGCCGCGCTGCGCATCCGGTCAACGTCCTTTGTCCTGGACGGCGAAGCTGTGTTGCTGGGGGTTGATGGCATTTCCGACTTCGACGGCCTGCATAGTCGGAAGCACAATGACGAGGTGCAGTTCTATGCCTTCGATATGCTGGTGACGGACGGCGATGATATCCGGAAACTACCGCTCACCATGAGGAAGACAAACCTTGCCCGGCTGCTTGCGCGGCGGGTGGATGGCATCTTCATCTCCGACTTCGAGCGCGGCGAGATCGGGCCAGAGCTATTCCGGCACGCCTGCCAAATGGGCTTGGAAGGATTAGTCTCCAAGCTAGACGATCGGCCTTACCGTCCCGGTCGGTCACCTCATTGGGTGAAGGTCAAAAATCCGGCGTCGCCGGCCATGCTGCGGGCCAAGGATGCGTCTTGGTGATGGACGAGGAAAGTTCGCGGCCGAACAGGGTGCGCTTGAGCGTATCGATCGCGGCGAATAGGCTACTACTAACGCAAACAGCGCCCTCAAGCTGAATAATGCTTGGGGGCGCTGCTCACGAGCTGAGAATTGCAATACCCCAGCCGAAAGGATACTTCGCGGCCACAAGAAGGTTGCTAAAAAACATGCGCGATATTTCGGGAACAAGTGGCAATGGCTGCCGTTGTGAGCGGGCTGCCTGTCCCAATCGCCCCCCGGCAGCATACGCGGCCCCAGCCTTCCCCCGAGGCTGGGGCCGTTTCATGAGGACGGGACCGGATCGAAGGTCGCCGGTAGTAACGCCGCCTCGGTTGGCGGCCCCTTTGATTTCGCAAGCAGCTGAGAAGCGGCCCCAGCAGCGGGGGCTGGGGTCTGTGCTGGGGCCCGCCCATTCCAGCCGCAACGCCGAAGAAAGCGCCAACGGCGACGGAAATTACCGCAACTCGGTTGATCGTTCGGAGCTACTTTGGAGTACCTCCGCGCCAGATTCCCCCCAGCGCCATCCGCCGGCTTCCGCCGGCTTTTAGAATTGGGGCTGGAAAGCGAAGCCCAACCCTGATCCGTTTACCAAGCCTCTCGGGGCGGCGCTCTGCGCCTGACATGATTACAGATTGTAGTTGTCGCTTCGCTCCTCTGCAGGTAAGTTTCACTCTCGGACAGACGACCCCCGGCCTGGTCATTTTATCAGGTAAAAGCATTGCATTTTTAGCCAAGACGTTTTTCGCTTCGAAAAGAATTTTAAAAATGAATCACGAAACCAAGAGATTGGTTGTCGGCACTCGTTTTAAGATGAGTGAACTCGGAGTCGCTCGATGCCCGGATCTAGCAGGGCAGACAGGGATCGTTGTCGAGGTGAGCCACAGCAACACAGGCGTTACCGTCTTGTTCGGTGGGGCCAGCAGACCAACTGCCCTGCACAGGGATTTCATCACCCCGATCTCGCGGTAACCGGCTTATCGCTTGCTGGCCCACTCTGGTTGCGGAAAACTCCGCTTAGCGATGGGACTGAAGGCGACGCGTTAGGAGGTTTCATTGGCTGAGATCGTGAACCTTGGAGACAAGCTAAAAGCGCAGCAGGAAAAAACAGCCCGCATGGACCTGACGGCTAAAATGATCCCAATCATGGTGGAGACAGTTGAGAAGTTTTATTCGATGGGCGCTACACCAGAACACATCGCGCGCTTTCTGCAGGTCGCCATCGAGGAAATTAACAAAAGGCCGCGCTAGATTGAGGGACTGAAGCCAACCATGTCCATATCTGCCAAACTCATCAAGTTGGTACCTGAGGGCGAAGCGAACGCGGTCTCGGGCCGGGTGCTCTGGCAGCAGCTGGGCATGTGGTCACCCGTTAGTGTCAAACACACTTTGAAGAAGATGGCCGCAGCGGGTGAAATCGAAAGGAAACACGTTCCGCACCCAACTGGTGAAGTGGGATTGTATTTCAAACAACCGCGCCGGCCGCAATAAGCGCTGGCAGCGTTCCGTGGATCTCCACAGCCACGAAAACAAGTGGGTTCGCGCCGTTCCGATCCCCAAGGGATTGATAATTTGCCGTAGGTGCAGTGCCGCGCTTCAATAGGGCATGCCCGAACTCACCCGCCGTCCTCACCCCGAACGCTCTGACACTTGGCACGTCTTCTACGGGGACGTTCAGGTCGGCACGATCGCGGTCCAATCGGGCTTGCCGGTGCACGCCAAGCAATGGAGGTGGGACTTAGGTTTCTATCCGGCATCCCACCGCGGCCACTCCCGCAGCGGCTACGCGTCTAGCTTCGACCATGCGCGGGCGGGCTTCGAAACGGCGTGGAAAACTTATCTGCCACGATGCACGGAATCCGACTTCGTCGAATACCGGCGCCAGCGCGCCTGGACGGCATGGAAATACGCAATGTATGACGCGGGCCTCCCGCTGCCGACGCATTCAACCAGTGGACGGGCGAGGTGTTTCTGTGGCGCCGCGATCGGTATAGCGGTAACCGACCGTCACGTTCAGGATGCACATATGGATTCGCAGCACGCATGAAATACGCCACCGATCGCCCCTATGCCGACCCCGAAGCCGCCGCGCGCAAGCTCCTGGAGATCGCAAACGTAGCGGCGCTGCCAATGAAGCGCGGCAAGTCCGTGGACTTCACCGGATCCACGCCCTTTGCCCTCATGGTTCTTGAGGCTGTGCTGAATGGACAGCGCTACGGTCTGAGCATCCGCCCACTTCACTCAGCGGACGGCGAATGAGTAGATAATCCAGACTATGACGAGAGCCGCCAGAACGAGCACCCAATTGGAAATTTGACTGCCGCCTATCGATGTTTTCCGGCTAAACCAATCCATGGCACTTCCTCCCCAGATAGACCGCCTCACTTGGGCGACCTCCCACGCTTCCAACGATATCACCGATATCCAAAAGTCGCTCGGTTACCTTTGCGGCCATGGTTGACGTGGTCCTCTCGGGAGGTCGCCTCAGTTGGCGGCCTCTTTTAGGGAGGAACATAAACCAAGACCGCTGACGTTGAAACCGCCGATCGCGGGTTACCCCCCGCGCGGCCGGGCGCCGACAGAAGACAACGCCCAGCCGCGTTTCAGCGCACAGTCCCGCAGCATTCCACCGGGGGGCGTTCGCAAGCGTCATCATGCCACCCGTTCAAAAGGCAATAGGTCGCCGTTGACCGGATTGAATGGCCGCCGCTATTGCGCCGATATAAACTGGAAATGGCGGAGTGCCTGAATGCCGTGTCGATTGCTCGGAATTGACTCGCTATTGGACCGTTAAAAGGCGCACGGTGATTTATCACCGGTTTCGCGCTTTCGGCTGTTGTCGGTGACTGAGAGTGTTGAGCTCCCGCCTTGGCGAAAGGGAGATCCCATGCCCAAGAATTCCCCGCCTCCGAACTGCCCGAAGTGCAGCATGCCTATGCGATTTGTGCTCGTGAAGACGGGAGGACGCAAATTCCGCTGCGTCGATTGCGATGTAGCAGGCCTCCTTAAATTGCCGGAGGTCACCCAGCTTCTCACGGGCGAATTAAGACATCCGGGCTAAATTACCTCCGTTGGCTTTGATGCCGAAACTTACTGAGAGGCTGGCATTCATCCGACAGGCATAGGTCTTTGGAGGTCATCATGAATGACGCATTCTCGCTCTCAATCTCGGTAGGTATCATTGCCTTTGGATTTTGCATTGCTGCTAGCGCGATCGGCGCTGGCTCGTCTTGGGCCTGGTGCTCATAGGACTACTTCCCGTCATTGTAGGTACGGTCAGCCTTTATCTGGCGATTCGCGAAGTCAATGTTGCGCAGCGGAATTGAGATTCAGTGAGTGTGGAGGACGGCAAGCGCCAGGGTTGATTGCTGGCAAGGAAGGGCATTTTCGAATGGCGCCAGGAATGTCCGTACGGCCGTCAGGATGCCGCAATGAAGAAGGATTGGGGCTTCTCCGCGCTCGTGGAGGTCGCCGGTAAACGGATCTTGTTCGACAAACGATCCAGACATCCTCGCAGCCAACGTCAAGGCGAAGGGTATTGACCTCACCAACATCGGCAAGAGGCTAGGTCAGCATCCCTCACTTGATCTTCCTTGAGCCGCGCCCAGTTTTAAGGAAGGTTAGGTTTGATCGATAGGTTCTCGCACCGGCTAGCACCAACAAGTGACATAAGAGACCCATAGCGGCCACTGTCTAAGGCTAGAGCAAAGTCGAGCGCATCAATCCCAACTGTAAACGAAAGGACCGCCGGTCTCCGGCGGTCTTTTTGTTTGGGTGAGCCGGGGCGATCAAGGTCCTCGTGATATGCTTTAGCCAAAGCAAGGAGGGCTGGCATCATGCCTACCGGATTATTTAAAACACCAGATCAGTCGGCTCAGGTTGAATACGACGGCGTTTCCATCCCGATACCTAGGTCGACATACGAGAAGAACGGCTACAAGCCCGATTTCGACAAACTGCCCCTCGAAGACGAATATAAGGCGGCCCAGGAGAAGTTGCGTAATACCCGGAAGCCCTAAAGGCACTCCCCTCGGGCTGACTGCTATCTGCAGGATCACCCCTGAAAAACAATTATCGAAGGTGCTGCGCTTTGGCGATGTGTTGACCAATTTCGTTCGCCTGATTGGCTTCGCCGGCATCAGTCAACAAATGCTGAAGCTGGGTAGCACCAGTCAAATCCAAGCCGACCAGCGGATTTCCCGTTGATCGAAACCACAGTCGCGGCACACCCAATTCATCTTTGCGGGCTTCGATTTCGCATTCGGTGGGTGGTATTCCGAACATGCTGAAGAACTCCGATTTCATCTCAGCCTCCTGTGCCCTATCAAATAATGTGGGAACGAAAATGCGACTGTAAAGGCAAAGAAACCGAAAGCGACCCCGACCGGGGATAGAGGAATTACCGAGGCCGCCCGGCCCGCCGCTACAGAGTTCCGATTTCTAACCGTCCTTCGACTTGGCAACCTCTCTCGCCAGTCGTTCAGCCTTGAGCCGTTCTAGGTTTTTGCGCAGCGCTTTTTGCTCCTGCTCGTATTCGTTCAGGGGCCTATCCGATGGACGGAGCTTGCTTGCTTCATTTTCACGTTTGCTCATGACGTGACCCTTTTGATGGATGGATCCCCACTGAATACCACGCATCGTACTGGCTCAGACTAACATACTTGAAGGGGCCGATGTCAGTTCTGGCGGCGAACTAATGTCTCAATTGGGTCATTCGCGTCGGTTTGACCGGACCACGGCGACTTCCGGTCTACCCCGGCGAACGGACATTCACAGGATAGGCGGCATGTCTCAAAGATGCCAACAGGCGACGTGGATCGCATCGACACGGGGATCACCGCCCGGCATAGTCCGCAACCCTACTTGCTCAAACAGTCCCCCAGGTTGTAAATTCCGGCATGACCGTTGACGGCTGGAGTAAATGACGACTCAGAGGGCGCCCTACAAGACACGCCGGTGGACGGCTGAAGAGGACGACACATTGCGGTCTCTCGTCCACGCCGGAAGGGACGCGCGCTTGATCGGCAAAGAGCTGAAGCGATCATTCATGGGCGTCCAAGCTAGGGTAAAGAAATTGAAACTCACTTTGGTCTCTGAGCAACGCAGGAATTACAGTGAGGGAAATTTGTGGCGATGGGCCGTCAAAACGAGCTCTTCAGAGCGCTTTAAGGCAGCGAAGGAATCTGTCTCGGTGAGTGTGAAGAAGTGACGGACGTCGAACTGTATCGCCATAATGCTGACGACTGCCGCCTACGATCCCTGCAAGCTCGCACGCCAGCTGACAAGGCGAATTGGCTCAAGATTGCCGAAGAGTGGCAAAAGCTGGCCGAGGAGGTGGATGCAGCCACCGCAAAACGGAACGGATCGAATGAATGAACCGGGTTCGTCGATTCTACGAAAAAGTTCCGTATGGCAAATCGTCTACTCGCGTGGCTTACGCAACGAGCAAGGCGGCTTTGTCTAAATCGCTGCCCGCTGCTGAGTGGGTTGAAGATAAAACCTTCAACGCAGGCGATGCTATTCTCGCCGATCCCGGGCTAAAGGACGTTTACAGGGAAGCAATACTAAAAGGTTGCGCAGAGAGAATATGACGTGGCGCGTTAGCGAGCCATCGCTGTGCGGCTGATGTCGACTCGTTCGCGACGAACACTGTAATATGGAACCAAAACTGTCTCGCAAATCGTCTCGCCGCTGCAGACGGTCCATGATGTCGAGCTATGGCAGGGCCGCCCGAAAGATTGCCACGTTCCCGCACGAGCATTAGACCCTAACAGTGCCGACGAGGTGAGTAGTGCGCCTTCATTTTCAAGCCGTCCGCGTTTTGGCTTACTCTCTAAACCTTCGGGCCTGTTCTGCCAGTCGTTCTTCAAAGGAAACTTCGTGCTTGATGCAGCGTCGTTCTATGACGCAAGAGCCCGCGTAGCGGAGGGTCACGCGCCCCGTTTCTCAGGGGTATCTGCTTCCCCATCCCTTTGTAGTTGGGGCTTTTCACGCAGGACCGCATCCAACAACGAATTGTGAACCTCTATTTTTCCGTTGTAACTGATCAAGCCCAGCTTACGGAATTTGTTCATGAAGAAACTTACGCGAGAACGCGTCGTGCCGATCATTTCGGCCAAGGTTTCCTGACTGATATTTGGGCTGATAGGTGTTGGGCTGCCCTCCTTTCCGAATCTCGCGAGCAGAAGCAGCAGCCGCGCAAGTCGTTTCTCACTCGAATTAAATAGTTGGTCGATCAAATCGTCTTCAACCCGGCTGTTTCGGGTCAATAGATAAGCTACAAATAGCTCCGAAAATTTCGGTTCGTCATGCAGGACCGCAATCATTGCCGACTTTGATATCGAGGTGATCAGGCTTTCTTCCGTCGCGGTGCTCGTCGCGATCCGTAGCGAATGGCCATTCATACACCCTTCGCCGAAGAATTGGCCAGGTTCTAAAATACCGACAACCGCTTCTTTGCCTTGGTCAGATAGCACGACAATTTTGACGCCGCCCTTTTGAAGGAAAAAGATCGTATCAGCGACTTCTCCTTGAGAGAAGATAATCTGATCCTTGCGATAAACCGATATCGTTTTTCCCGCCCCAACTTTGGCGAGAAACTCCAGAGGGTCAAATGAGTTGCTGGTGCGCTCTATTGCCATATCGTGGCCTGTGGAGGGTGCGCGGCGCAGCGATTATACGCCACCTCCATTTCAAATAGAACGGCAAAATGGAGCCAAATGGGACCGGTCACAAGATAGAGGGAGCCCGCTCGGGGGCGGGCGTATCGCGACGTCCGTTGAGGGTCATCAACGGACCAGAAGGTCCCGAAATCCGACTTCTGTTCTACCCCCACGAGCGGACATGCCCGTGAACGGCAGCTTTGCGCCCAAAAGCGGACATTCGGGCTGGGTCGCCGTTTGACCCTAAGCGGACCGAGATTTAGATCGCGACGATTTTCGCCCGAGGTCAGAGCCGATCACCTCGCAGGGATTGCGCCGCCGCTTTCCGATACTCGCGGGGTGAAACTCCAAAGGCCGCTCTGAAGCAGCGGCCAAAATGCGTCATGTCCGAAAACCCCCATCCCTGCGCAATTTCAGCTATGGTTCGAGAGACTTGGTTGGGGTCTTCAAGAGCAACCCGGCAACGCGAGAGCCGTCGTGACAGAATGAGACGATGAAGCGAGGAATCCTGTTCGGCGAGAATCGCATTGGCGTATCGGACGCTTATGCCAACACTATGCGCAACCTTTTGTCCGTCGATGTCGGGGTCGGCGAGCTTCGCTTCTACCACTGACCGAATCTGTCCCAGCAATAACGCTTTTAAATTCGAGACGCGAACGGGAGAGCTCCCAATTGTTCTCGCAATGGATAGTCCGATCAAGTCGAGCACGTGATTGCCGACCACTTCCTCCGTTACGGAAGCTGTCATCCCAACGAGCGAAGGCAGTTTTGCAGCTATCGAAAGCGCCAGCTTATCGTCCGCCAGCTCGGCCGTCACCCGTCGCCCGATCAACTCGCGGTTTCCACCGATCCGTGCTCGCAACTCGCGACGCGGAACCTTAATGACGAGGGTTTTCGAGTCTAGCGCAAACCGCGCATCATAAGGCAAGCGCGGCTCAAGCAACATTAGCGAACCGGCGTCCAGGTTAACCTCACGCGCGTTTTGAACGATAAGGACGCTGCCCGACAACTGATAACACAGGAACATCGTGTCCGGCCTGGTGCGCTCGGCGTGGGCCACAGTGTGAGACACGTGCATCGGCGAGTTGCTGAATTCAACAAGGTCCAGGTTGCCAAACTTCGCGGCCTTGATCTCAGCGTGGAACGTGGCCCGATTTTCCGGCAAGGAGTCGTGACCTACGATCTCCATGCAGGCGAGGCTGTGCCAATAATCAAATCGGTCGCGGGGGTGAACTGAGGAGGTCGAGAAGATCGTTTTCACGTGTTTGCCGTTCCTTACCCGTAGATTAGCCGATGAATTGGTCCATGACAGTCGATTGAAACGACAGACCATCAGGTAGAAATAGCAGCAACTCGAAAATGGGTTGTGAACGTCACTTAGTAGCTATTTTTGCCGATTTCCGTAAAAATACGGGGCTAAAAATGCAACCAAAGTCGCATCACCACCAGAAGGACAGGAACAAGCAAACGCTGGGGTTCCCGCCGTTTATTCAAACGGAGCCGAAGCGCGTAACTTTCTCCACCCCAATTTGCGCAAGATGCGTGTCGGCCGATGGGCTGTGGTCGACAAACTGCCTGGTCTTGTGCGTGTGGGACACCGGAGCCCGGCTTCAAGTAAGTCTTCCGGGTGATCTTACCGAGTTCCATCTTTTATTCACGTCCTCTAAAAACCCGGTCTCCAGGCAATGCAGAAGAGTCAGTACATGGGGCAACGTGATTGAAGTCGCGTATCTGCGGAAGCAACCGACCTTTGTGCTGAATGCGGAGCTGGATGCATGAACCACGAAATAAACGTCGATGAAATGTTATCGGCATCATGGGATCAGCTGCTTGCAAGAGATCTTGCCTCAGAGGTCGAAAATTTCTCCGGTGACAAGCGTTGTTTAGTTCCGGAATTGCGAAGATTCTTTGCCATTAAGGGCTATCATCTGCTTCTTAGGCTGAGGACAGCTTGCGAGGGCAAAACGGCTTTTGACGCACTTAAGTCAGTTGCCCTAGAAATGCGACAATTTGCGATGGAGCGCCCCGCCTTGTGGGCCGCTGCTTCGAGAACGCCCACAACTGATTGCGCCGAGTGGCGGGCGGGCCACGAAGAACTATGCGGTCTCATCAAATCCGTTTTCGCCGAATGTGGCGTACAAGGGCGACACGCAGAAGACGCCTTGCATATGCTTCGGAGCTTGGTGCGCGGCTTTGCCGCACATCAAATCTTGGGCTCATTCCTACACGTGCATTCCTATGACGAAATCTTCGAAAGGGTGGTCGAGATCTATGTGGCTGGGGTTCGCTCGGTCGCAGCTACTGGTGCTAACGCTGCCGTAACGGCGAGCACAGCGGAGTAAGTTACGAGACCGGAATACGCTGAAGCTGATCCCACCAGCACGCCAGCTGTCTCTGCGCGAGGTCCTTTCCGAGGTGGATGGTCCGCTTGACCGCTTCGTGAATTGCCACTGCTCGCGCGGCCGGAAGACGACAGGGACTGCCCGCCGGATCCGCCGCCCGGCGTCCCTCCGGATCAGGCAGTTGCGGAAATTCGGGATGTCCTGAACTCGATCGGCGATAGTTGCCCCGACACCCGCATTTCAGCTGTTTTCGCTAAAGGATGATGCTGACGGGCTGTGGGTGGCGGAGGAGGCCGGTGAAATTCTCGGCTTCGCATGGAGCTGGGTTTGCGGCGACCTGTGGTTTCTCGCGCAGCTATTCGTGTCGCCCGATCATCAGGGGCGCAGCATCGGCAGTGAACTGCTCAAGCGGACATTCGAACATGCGAAGAACTCCGGCGCTACCAACAGGGCGCTGATCACCTTCACGTTCAACACGGTGTCGCAGGGGTTTACATCCGGCACGGCCTATTTCCGCGCTGTCCCATCTATAATTTCAGTGTCTCGCGGCCCGTCCATTGAAGGACTGCCCGGGCCGGCCTCAGTGCCCTAAGCGGAGGTGACAGACGGGGCTGAAAAATTTTCAGAGCACCCCTTGAAACCAAAACCGAGTTTTGTAATTTCTAGGTCACCACCGTGAGGTGGCTCCCGGGCGCCTGAAGGGCCCGAGAAATCCAGACGGGCACCGGTCGTGTCCGGTGCCGCTATTAACCATTTTGCTCCTTGGAGGATCTGGCTATGCGCACTTATGACTTCGCTCCCCTGTTCCGGTCGACCATCGGTTTCGACCGTCTTTTCGACCTCGCCGAGACCGCACAGCGCGGTGCCGAGGAAGGCTATCCGCCCTACAACATCGAACGGCTGGCCGAAGACCGCTACCAGATCACGCTGGCGGTCGCGGGTTTCTCGCCGGACGAAATCTCGATCACTGCAGAGCAGAACGTCGTCACCATCGAGGGCGGCAAAACCGAGAAAGCCGAGCGCGAATTCCTGTATCGCGGGATCTCGACCCGCCACTTCAAACGGCAGTTCAACCTGGCCGACTACGTCCAAGTCAAGGACGCGTCCTTCGACAATGGCCTGCTGAAGATCGAACTGGTCCGGGAGATCCCCGAGGCCATGAAGCCGCGACGGATCGCCATCAACGGCAGCAACGTCCATCAGCTCGAATCCAAGGCGGCCTGAGCGAACAACCCGCGACGGCCCGGCCTCGTTGTTGTCGGGCTGCCGCCCCCTCGTCGTAGAATGGAGGAAAACATGCGGCCGACGACCGCCATCAACGACAACGTATTCGACTTCCAAGCCCTGCTGCACCCCGGCACCGTCTTCGAGCATCCCAACGACGTGGTATCGCATCCGGACCTGACGCTGGCGGAGAAGCGCGCGATCCTGGCCTCCTGGGCCTCGGACGCTTCGGCGATCGCCTCATGTCCCGCGCTGCGGGCTCCGAAAGGACTGAAGGCGCCCGTGACCATTGATTCCATCCTCGAGGCCCTTTGCGAACTGGACGGCCGGCCGCGCAACCCGCCGGGCGGCAAGCCAAATCGTCGTTTCTCGACATCGCGCGTTCTGGCCGCCTGAGGAGGATCCCATGAGAGATATTAAATTGCCTCGTCACGTGATCGACCGGTTGGAGAACCGATGGGCAAGCCGGCTGCAGCAGGACGCAAGAGCCTGGAGCAGCGACAAGGCTAGGCCCTTTCAGTCCCGCCACGTGCGGACCGATGACGCCCGGGTCATTCCGGTTACCGTCAAGCGCGCTCGACGTGCTGCGGATGCCACTCGGTTCGCATAGAGCCGAAAGTGCGAAGCGACGGAAGGGTCGACACACGATAAGACGAGGTGGCAATGGGAGTCACGGCAACTGTTCCGATGCTGTCACTCGACGCCGGGTTGACGCAATATCTTACGGAAATTCGCAAGTTTCCGATGTTGCGGCCCGACCAGGAGGCGGCCTATGCGATGCGCTGGCGCGAGCACGGCGATCGTGAAGCCGCCTATCACCTTGTCACCAGCCATCTGCGGCTCGTCGCCAGGATCGCCATGCGATATCGCGGCTACGGGCTGCCGATTGCGGATATCATTTCCGAGGGAAACGTGGGCCTCATGCAGGCCGTGAAGCGCTTCGAGCCCGAGCGCGGCTTCCGGCTCGCGACCTACGCTATGTGGTGGATCAAGGCTTCGATACAGGAATACATCCTACGTTCGTGGTCGCTGGTAAAAATGGGCACCAGCGCCGCCCAGAAGAAGCTGTTTTTCAACCTTCGGAGGACAAAAGCGGAAATCTCGGCACTGGAGGATGGCGATCTCCGTCCGGAGCACACCGCGATGATCGCCAAGAGGCTCGGCGTGCAGGAAAGCGACGTCATCCAAATGAACCGGCGCCTGGGCGGCGACGTGTCGCTCAACGCTTTGGTGCATGCAGACGAGGCGGCCGAAATGCAGGACTGGCTGGTCGACCCGGCATCCAGTCCCGAAACCGTGTACGCCGAGCAGGAGGAAGCCAAACAGCGGCGTCAGGCGCTTGCCGGCGCCATGGAGGTCCTCAACCCGCGAGAACGAAGCATATTTGAAGCGCGATTCCTGTCCGAACCATCGGTCAGGCTGGAGGATCTCGCGAAACGATATGGCGTTTCACGGGAGCGCGTACGGCAGATCGAAGTTCGCGCATTTGAAAAAGTTCGAGCTGCCGCTTGCGCCCGCTTGGCGAACAACGCTGCATGACGCCGGGCGGCCGACCCATGGAAGGCGCGGCATTGTTACCTGACACCAGTGCTCGGGCGCTGGGTCAATGGCACCGACCTCGGCCGACTGCTCTGGTGCATAAGAAGAGCCCACTTTGCGGCGCACTTCAGCCTGTCGACTCCCCTCGCTCTGACCGCGCGTCCTCTCCGGCTTCCGAGCGATAAATACAACTGTTGCAAAATTCGTAGGCGTTAAGTCGCAGCGAGGAACCTTCTGTACTTGTCGGAGGTTACGAGCGCTCTGAACACTGGAGGAAACTATGAAACGCTCGCTTCTATTCATTTGTATCGGACTAATGGCTGCGACAACGGTTATTCGTTTTCGCGCGCCCTGTACTCGAACACAGGTACGCTCGGAATCGGAATAAGCGTCAGCGCCAACCACTGGTCGGGTTTGAGGCTGCGTGCCAGCCTATCGATTTCGCCTGCGGTCAGACCAGCCGCAGAAAGCGATGGCGTTTCTGGACGTAGTGCGTTGCCCTCATTCTCTGGGTCGACTTCGGCGAGTCTTTCAAGATCGGTCATCACTGCGTCCCATTGGATCGCGCCATCGGCGGCAGATGCAATGCTCTCCCCCAAAGCTTCGATCTTGCCGCCAGAAACACGTGATCCGCTCAAGAACTGACGCAGGCTGTTCACGAATTCAGAGGGATCGGCCCGGTAAGCGTCATTCGGTATTCCAAAAGAAGCTAGCGCAGAATCACTCGTTAAAGAGCGTGCCTGAAATGATATTCTATTCAAGGGCTTGACCCTAAAGCGCATCTGTTTGAGCGCCAACTGCGCTTTTTTGGGTCAAATTCAAGAATTGAATTACCTAAATGAAATCAGCTGCTTGAAGACACTTTTACCCCTACTTTTGACAGGGTCCCCTTGCTGCTCGGTTGGATTTTTCTATGGTGATACGAACCGGCGAGTAAGCGCCAAATTGTAAACATCGTTGGAAGAGCAATGAAGCAGGTCGAGATTGAACGACTTCTGCAATGGACGTTTTGCGACCAAAAATCGCGACGCTCCGTGCCGGGGATACGGATATCAAAATTCGTGGGCAATGCTCGAGCGGCATTTGCGTTTAGGCTGCAGTATTGATTCCAGCCCGCGCAGAGACTGCTTGGGTGACGTTTCTGCGTTCCCCGACAGTGACGCGCTCATTGTTGCACGCGAAGTCGGAAAGCTTAGTTCTAATGCTGTTGTTGATTGGCGCGAGTCGAAAGAACTTCTTCTCGGCAACCTGGTGGGCCTTGCATCACGTGAGCAGTTTCTTGTCTTCGACGAGATTGCGCTAGTTATCGAGCAAGCCTGCACCGGCATTTCTCCGATTTGGAATGTCGGATTGCCGAAAATCCGACCGTCTATTCTCGGCAACGGCAAGCCAGCTGTCACAGGGACCAGATACGGGAAAAATCGCTACAGCACCGGAGCGCATTGTCCGTTGGAGTGGGCGCAGCCTACAATCGAAGGAGTCGCGCTCGCACGTGCACGATACGCGGTCTGGCACTCGGCTCTAACGCGTCTAGCAGGCTGCCTTAGCGGGAAGCTCAAAAATATCGTGGCAATGCCGCCGATTTCACGCGCCTCGCCATGGAACACGGCAGTCCAACCACGCCGCTAAACGTCGCTTATCTACCGCCCGCGCCACTCGCTCTTCCTGTCCCGGACTAAGACCGAAAGCCAGTCCCAGTGATTGAGCACGGCATGCACCGGGCGCCACGAAACTGTCTGTATCCTTCAGGTTTGATCATGCCCGACCATAAGTCACCCGCGCGCCGCTGTAGCACGTTGCCGCCGTCATTGCCGCCGCGCGGCCTATCTCGTTCTCAGGCCGCTGAATATGTCGGTATTAGCCCATCGACATTCGATAAAATGGTCGCAGCCGGCGAGATGCCCGGGCCGAAAAGACTTAGGGGGCGGGTTGTTTTTGACCTCAAGAAGCTTGACTGCGCTTTTGATGCATTCGACGATGGCGGAGAAAATTCATGGGATTGAAACTCGGCAAACAAATGCGCGTGCGTCTCAAGTATTTTAGCGAGGATGTCGATCGTCACGACAACGTGCGTTGTTACGTTCGCTTGCCGGGAAAACGCAAAGTACGCATTCACGCCCTTCCCGGCACGCCCGAGTTCCTAGAGGAATATCAAGCAGCCATCGCGGCGGCAGCTATCGCGCCGATGCGGCAGGCTAACGAGTCAAAAAAAGATTCATTGCGTTATCTCTGCATTCGCTACTATGCGAGTGCCGCTTACAGGGCGTTGGACGGCAGCACGCAAAACTGGCAACGCCGCGCGCTGGACGAGATTGCGCGTGAGCACGGGGCTAAGCCTGTCGCCACGATGCAGGCGCGCAACGTGCGCCGAATTCGCGACGCCAAAATTGAAACACCGGCCGCAGCCAATCAGCGTATAAAAGCGCTTCGTGCCATGTTTTCCTGGGCCAACGAGGCCGGCGAAACGGGGGTCAACCCGACGATCGGTGTCAAGAAACTCAAGTACCGGTCGGATGGACACCACACATGGACGGACGAGGAGATCCAGCGATATTACGACCGCCATCCCCTCGGCACGCAAGCGCGGCTTGCTCTGGACCTACTTCGTTATACGGCCGGCCGCCGCGAGGATGCGCCCAGGCTCGGCCGCCAGCACATTCGAGAAGGCCGGGTCCGTTTCCGCCAAGCGAAGAACGAACATCGAAATCCGATCGACATAGATATACTGGTGCACCCGGCTCTCGCCGAGAGCATCGCGGCGGCTGAGGTCAGCAATAGAATGATCTTCCTGCTAACCGAATTCGGCAAACCCTTCACAGCGAATGGTTTTGGCAACAAATTTAAGGACTGGTGCCGTCAAGCCGACCTTCCACGTTGCTCGGCACATGGTGTCCGCAAGGCCACCTCGACCGCGCTCGCCGAAGCGAGCGCAACGCCGCACGAGATTATGGCGATCACGGGGCATCAGACGTTGGAAGAGGTTGAGCGCTATACCAGGGCGGCAAGCCGGAAGAAAACGGCAGATGCCGCCATGCGCAAGCTGATCATCTGAGGCCTTGAATGCCTTACCGCCGGTGGATTTAGTTTGCCGGGGGATAGGCAGCTTCGGCGCCTGGGCATTGCATCAGTTCCGCAAGCGCAGCGATCTGAGCGATACGAGATCGGATGAAGAACAAAGACTGTCCCACGGTAGAATGGAGTGGGACAATCAAGTCGAAAAGATCAAGAATATCAATTGCGGCTTGAACACATGGCGCTCCCTAGGGGAGAGGCTCATACCAACCAAGCCAATGGGTTAGCCGCAGATTTGGGGAAATCAACGAGCATTGAAACTCAAAGGGTTTCAGATGCTCGCCCCAAACCAAAATTTGATTCCCTGGAGCACTCTGTCTACTTGGGCAGGCAGAGGCTTGGTCGCTATGTCCAGACTGACCGCAAAAAATTCAAAGCATTTGACGCGAACGACCGGCTATTGGGGAATTTCCGTATTCGCAACAGGATGCTCGCTGCGATCCGTAAAGCAGCGGCGCGGAGTGCGCGCTCGTGAGCGACCAGGCGCGGATGCAGGCTTCTGAAAAGTGGCTACAGAAATACAGGGCGACAAATCGCGCGGTCACCATCGCGTCCGCCCAACCTGATACCCCCTCTCCTCAAGTTGATATCCCCCCTCCTCAGATTGAGCCCCCTTCTCGCGACGATCTCGGATTGGCGGCACAGGCGCACTACAACAACATAAGCGCTTGCCAAAATTCCGATCAGCTCCATGCAATGGCGAAGTTGCTCTGGGAACGCCATGGCGCCGGGCTGCTCAACGACGACGAAGCGAACTATCTGACATCCTGTATTGAACGCCGCAAGCCGGTGAGCCAGCGAACTAAGGGTGGCAAATTCGCAATCATCGCGAAGGCGGGGCGGATCAGTCGTTTCGTGCCGCGCCAGCGTCCGCGATCTCCAGACCGAAAGGCGTCTAGGGACCGCCGTAGGATGCTGGGAGGCTCGAGCGCCCTACCTGACAATCTGCGCCACCACTACACCGAGGGCCAGCGGGCGGTTCTCTGCATCGTTGCCGGCGAGATCAAGCGGCATGGGGTGTGCGACCTGCCGATCGACAAGATCGCAGCTCTGGCCGGCGTGTGCCGAACCACGGTCCAGACGGCCATGCATGAGGCGCGACGGCTCGGTCACATCGAGATCACGGAACGGCCCGTTCCCGGCAGGAAGAGTTTGCCGAACCTTGTCGACGTCGTTTCACGAGAATGGCTTGCCTGGATCAAACGGGGCCCATCTGCCGCGCGTGACATAGGGTCCAATCCTGTGAAAATGGTGAGCACCACGAAGAGCATAGATTTAAGCAAGAAGAGGCTTAGCAACGGAAGGGCCTCAGTCGACCACCAACCGTGGATAGGCTCAGTCAGCAAAGGATCAGGTTGACGTCATCTGGCCCCTACACAAGTCAAACACTGGCGGGAATTGAGGGCTAAGCGATACGCAGCGCGCAAGGCTCACCACGTTGCAGCGTCGCGGCGAGCTCGACGACGCAACGTTGGCGGAGGTCGCTGCAGCCGCGCGCATTGCGCAGCCGCCGTGAGGGGGGGCGGTCAAAAAGTCGGCAAACCCTGCGCGCCCAGACCGGCTGTTGTCTCCTTCACAGGTTTTTTTGCGTCTCCCCAATGTTTTGGACCATTGAACAGACAGTCACGATGACAGACCAGAAAATTTGCTAGTTGGATCAATGCCTTGCGAGCGATGCGCCGCCGTCGACGGCGGTCGAGGCCGTTGATCGCAGTATTATTTTTTGCGCAGCCCTCGTTTCCGCTTCCGCAGTCGATCGCGTGCGACGTGTGCGGAACACTTTTCGAGATCGTTCGGCGGCGCGGCAGGCCGCAACGATTTTGTAGTGATCCCTGCCGCGTTGCTCAGCTCACTACGCAAAAACCAAGTTGGTCCCGCGAAAATTGGTCCCGCACAAGCGCGGCCAAGAAAATTCCCTCAACCTCAATTGGAGAAAAAAATGTCAAATCATAGTCCGTCCATCGCAGGCGATCAGCCTGGCGCGCGTGACGCTATCGTCCGGAAGCTGTCGCACGTGTGGCACAGCCAGGTCGGTTAACCTTGGCGACCATCAAGCCGTGAAGGGCTAATTGCGCCCTCTAGCTGTGTCGTGACGGCACCGCCTGATGACGGTGTGTGTAGTGCGACAGATAGAGACACTTCCTTTAGAATTTAGAATTCTTCGTTGGAAGATGGCGTTTGAGCAGAGCTCGTCGCATGAGCTACGATCGGTCGAGGGAGAGGGGAGGGTCAAAAGCTTGAGTCGGAAGATTCGGGACCGGTAGGTTAGAACCTCATTTTTTTACGCAAAATTCTCAGAACTATTTTTTTGTGTACCGCAACCCAAGTCTGCGGCGGCGGGGAAAGCCGAATCTCGGGGACCACCTGTCCTTGGGACCGGTGGGCCTAAAGGGGTAAGTTCTGCGGAAATGCCAAAGTACCCTTGGGTCCAGCCAAACCCTGTTCGGGGCAGTTCAGCTTGCATCGTCGAAGTGTTAACCTATCCGTCAGAAGCTGTCCTTCCCGCCTGAACCCGCAATAGACGCGCAATTTCCGTGTTCGGTCGTGCGGAGAGGCGCTAGAACCACCGTTCATGAGGCAGCTATTGGCGGCGCTGAGGCCTTTGCGATATGGTCGACGCTATCGACGAGGAGCTCCGTCACGCAACGACGGAAATGGAGCTTCGCAAGTCTGGTAGTGGCTTGCCGTGCTTGCCGAGCGAACTTGATCGTCGCGTCCGCTGGCACGCTCCAGATCTAACTACCATCGAGACAAAGCCCAGGGTCCTTCCTGCGAGATTTTGCATGCGCGTAGTTCGGACCGCCGGGGTTCGGCAGTGTGACGGGATTTTCGAAGCCTAAACAACTAAACATCAAGCCTAAACACGAGCCTTAACACGGAGCCCACGGCGCCCCCTGTAGTGGAAGCGCAGCTGCAGCGCGCTTGGATTGATACGGAGCGACCAATGACCGCTTCGCGCCACAAGCGGCCGATCAGAAACGGCCGCTTGGGCGAGAACAAAGGTCAAGTTTTGACGCGAGCTGCACGTCGTGCTGCGTGTTTACATCGCCCCCGCCACATTCCCAGACTGGTGCACCACCCATGGCACAAGCCCAGGCAGCGCCGGACGCAGAAAGTTCGTCGCGGCTGCGGTAACCGAGAGATATGGCTGATAGGCCTGACCGGCACCGTCTTGGCGAGACGCCGGCCCATCGCAGCCCAGCCTCGAACAGCACGTTCGGCCCGGCCTGCCCTTGAGGCTTCCGGGTGATTGCGTGCTAGTTGTTTCGTTGTGCGGTCCAATATCCCGAGCAGCGCCCGCCTGCTGCGTGGCCGCTCCAGGTCCCGCGGCCGGCGTCTCGCGTCAGCCTCCCTGACCCTGATGCGTATTTGTCGTGGACCGTCACCGATGCGCGAACGGCGCCCGATCTTCCGACATGCCCGCTAAACTTCACCAGATTGGGATGCGTCACAACGCCGTCGTTTATGTTCACTGAGAAATTGTAGGTTGGATCACAGCTTCCGCTTTGTGTAACGAAGACGAGATTCCAGGGACCGTCGTAAGAGGTTCGGGCTTCGGCAGCCGTTGCCAGGGTAAGGCAGGCACAGCCAATGACAGTCGCGATCAGTCGCTTGTTCATGATCTTCTCTCCAGAGAATTGGTTGATGTTCAGTAAGGCAGTTGTAGGTCTCGGGTATTGTTGTCTCTCTTGGTCGATCGCAGCTGTTGGTCGACCATCTGCTTTCACCGTGCGTTTCAAGAACCAGTGTGCATTTCGGCGGGCCCTATGCGGCCGTCCAGCCGCCGTCGATCGAGAGGTTGGCGCCGGTGATCTGCGCGGCGTCCTGGCTGCACAGGAACAGCGCCAGCGAAGCTACCTGCTCGACCGTGACGAATTCCTTCGTCGGCTGGGCCGCCAGCAGGACGTCGTTGATCACCTGATCCCTATCCATGTTGCGCGCCTTCATCGTGTTCGGGATCTGCTTCTCCACCAGCGGCGTCCAGACGTAGCCGGGGCTGATGCAGTTGCAGGTGATCTTCGACCGGGCGAGCTCCAGCGCCACCGTCTTGGTGAGTCCCACGATGCCGTGCTTGGCCGCGACGTAGGCCGACTTGAAGGGGGACGCGACCTGCGAATGCGCCGAGGCCGTGGTGAGTATACCGCCCCAGCCGCGTTGCTTCATGCCAGGAGTAACGGCACGGATCGCATGGAATGCGGAGGAGAGGTTGATTGCGATGACCGCGTCCCACCTTTCGACCGGAAAATCCTCGATCGGCGAGACATGCTGGATGCCGGCATTGTTGACGAGCACGTCCACGCTGCCAAACGTTCTCTCGGCAAACGAGACCATGTTGGCGATTTCTATCGGCTCGGCCATATTCGCGGGCGAATAGATAGCCTTCACCCCGAAATCGTTCTCGATTGCAGTCCGCGTTTTTTCGACATCGGCCGGTGCCCCAATCCCGTTGAGCACGATATTGGCGCCAGCACCCGCGAATGCCCGCGCATACGCAAGACCGATGCCGCTGGTCGAGCCGGTCACAACTGCGACTTTACCTTTCAGAATATCCATTTCGCCTTTCCTTGTTGATTTGTGACGGTCTTGTGGCTGGACGCCGGGCTGCTTCCGGGCTCGCGCAGCCGATCGCGGTCGTCCATCATGAGACCAGACTTCTCTCGTAGCTCCGGACCGGGTGTCGAACCGGCTGTTGCAGATAGTCGTGAACGACCTTGCCCAGCCCCAGGGTAAGGTCTGCGCGGATGTGAACCGCGGACACGATCTCAAGAACCGGCAACTCGGCCACGGGGGCCAGGGCGTGAGGCGTCAAGGCGAGAGCCGCGGGTCCGGTCCACGCCCCTTTCAAGACAAGTTGCTCGAGGTGATATTCGACGAGCTCGCAGATCCGCGGACTGCCGTCGACGTGCGGAATGATCTTGAGAAGAAAGTTCGGCTCCTCGAGAGCGGCCTTGACCTGCGCCAGGTCGGCTTCGCGGTGCTTGAATCCCATCGTGCCGGTTGCTACCCGCAACGGACCATAATCCAGAGTGCCGATGAGCGTATCGATCTCGGTCCGCAACGTCGGCTGGCCGAGCTTTTTCGGAAAGCCCCAGAGCTCCCGGCCGCCCGCGATCGGTCCCTCATCGTTCAGGAACATGCAGTGGTTGTAGCTGCCCCTGCGACCGCGGAACGACACCGGGATAACCTGGCCGCTCTCGGTATAGTCGCCAAAACCATTGGAATCCGGCATGCGGATGAATTCGTACTTGACCAGCGCTTCGCGTTCATCAAATTCGAGCGGACCCGGAATAACCGATCGCAGCTTCGCCGGATCGGTACGATAGGTGATGATCAGGTATTCGCGGTTCACGAATCGATACGGCCCCGGCGGATAGGCCGGACTGGTGAGCGGCATCGCGAACGCCCGCCTCAAGACTTCATTCTCGTGCATTCAATTCTCCTATGACCGGAACAACCGGCTTGGCTTACTCGCGACCATCCTGCTCAAGATCGAACGTGGACACGCCGTCCGCACTGGTCGGGCGGGCCAGCACTTCGGGATGACGAAGGGTGCGCAGCGCATCGTGATAACCGGCGCGCCAATGATCCTGCATCGAGAGGCGGGAAAACTCGTAGTCCTTGGAGTGGCCTTCGTAGTCCCGCGCGCGATAGATTAGCTGGACCAGGCTGTGCACGTTGTGAGAGGCAGCCGTCCTGAGCAGCCTGACGTCCTCATGCTCGCGCAGATCTTCAGGCAGCCTGCTCAAGAGAGCGGCCAGCTCTCGCTGCAACCGGTGCAGGCTCTTGAACTGGTCCGTGCTTGCTCGCGTGCGGCTCGAGTATTGAATCTCCTTTTGACGCGTAACGACGTCGGCCATATTGCGCGGAATCTGGCCGCGCGCGCTCCAGAGATCGACCTGAAACACAAGCGTGTCCTGACGGGCGCCAGACTCGATCGCCCACTGCAACGGAGTGTTGGATACGAGGCCGCCATCCCAATAATGTTCGCCATCGATTTCGACCGCCGGAAAGCCCGGTGGCAGCGCCCCACTCGCCAGGATGTGCTCTGGCCGAATCGTATGCGTGGCAGTGTCGAAATAGACCAGATTGCCTGTCCTCACATTGACGGCGCCTGCGCTGAACCGCGTCATGCCGGCGTTGAGACGATCGAAATCGACGAGCCGCTCCAGTGTCGTCTTCAACGCGCTGGTGTCGTAGATGCTCGTGGCGGCAAGCGTCCCACCCGCTTGTAACCATGGCGCCAGTGGCCGCGCAGAAAAAAATCCGTTTGCGCCAAACACTGCCGCAAAGCTCGCATTCACCTGATTGAGAAGATTGCGCGTGTGATCGCTGTTCATCAAATCGGTGAACGGCGCGCCTGGCCAGTGCCAGGTCGCGTCCGACGTCACCTGCGTCCAAAACTCGCGAAGCCGGTCTACTCGGGATTCGGGTGGATTGCCCGCGATAATCGCAGCGTTGATCGCTCCAATCGAAATACCGGCAATCCAATCCGGATGGATGTTGGCCTCGGCCAAGGCCTCGTAGACCCCGCCCTGGTATGCCCCTAGAGCGCCGCCGCCCTGTAATAGCAACACTGTGCAGTCGAATGGCAGACGCCGGTCGGCGGTCGTGAGGTGTGGTCGAGGTTGAAAGTTCATGGTTCCTTGCTCTCGGTTTCCGATTGCTCAAGCCCGCGTTCTGTCCGGTACGGGACGTCGCAGGCTCACGATCCTACTTAATAAACTATACCGTATAGTTTGTTAATCGCCGTGTCAAGCGGGCACGTTCATAAGCTTGTGCTGCAACTGATTGAGGGCTCCCACGTTCGTCGTTGGATTTTGGCGAGCCACGCACTCGGAACCAAATGCGGAGCCCAATCAGCCTGGACGCAGCGGTCAAGAGCATCCCTCGCGCTTCTGCCGTTCGCTCGAGGCACATGACCACGGCCGATTCTTTGTTGCAGTAGCTTGATATCGATGATGTCGTCGGCGTGCCGGCGCAACTCCCCGCGACCATGGCCGGTTGAAAGGCAATTGACGGTTCGCACGCAAAAGTTCTGGCGCAAAACAGACCAGACGCGGTCCAGTGGCGGTTAATCCGCTCGTTGACGACGCGTATGGCCGTGGCGCTTCGGCGCGCGAGCGTAGGAGGCGCTCGCCTCGGACAGCAGAGGATTTCGAACGCAGCTGCCGCCGCGACCGGAAATCATGGCGACGCATTGCTCCACCGTGTTGAAGCCGCACTGCCGCATGCCCGACGAATAGTCTTCTCGGCAGTATTCGTACCCGCCTGCGGCGATCGGCTCTGCAGCGCTCAACAGCGTCGCGCCGGCCAGTGCCGCCGCGGCAATCGTGCTGAAGGCGATAGTCTTGCTCATGTTGCTCTCCGTGCTTTTGAGTCTCAGCCATAAGCCGCCGGATCCGAACGCGCTTGTCTCACGTGCTTCTGGTGACTTTTTCGGCCTAATGAACCATGGGCCCGTAATAGGCGCCCCAGTGGCCCCACACATCGCGATCGGCAAGATTGGGCAAATCCCTAGCGCGATTACGGCAGCAGGCTTTCCGGTACGTATTATGCGCGTCCATCGGGGTACGCGCGTTGGCATTCGCCGTGAGGCGCGGTGAAGTCACTTGGCTCTCCCAAGCCATAGCGGGTGTCGTTAGTAGAACTGCGGTTAACAGGGCAGCCGACAGAAGATTGAGTTTCATGCTTCAATTTCTCCACTGGTTACAGAAAGCGGCAACGTTTTCGAAATTGCCGCCACCAAAGCAGCGCAACGATCGGGTTGAGCTTGCGATATCCAAAGCCTGGATTAGGATTTAGGATTCGGGCCGAGAACAGGGCGCGCAACGGCAGCCTTGCTGACGTCCCGCTCGCGGGCAACAGCGGAGAACGAACCGGTCTCCGTCGCGCGCACCAACGAAGCCAAAGCGTCTACGATGTCCATCGCAGTGTTCGCAGAATGAGGTCAACGGCCCGGGTTCATGATGGTTATTCGCAAACCAGAATGCGTCTCTGGCGCTTGTAGACGTAGTAGCAGTCGCTATCGGAAGAATACCCGCGGCCATAGGCATAACCAGAATAGGCTCCTGCGGCATAGGCTCCGGCGGCATGCGCTGCGCGGTAACCGTGTCGCGACCCGCCGTAGCCGTAGCCTCCGGAGCGGCTGTAGCTCACCGATGCGGAGCGGGCCGAACTTGCAACTGCCGGTCCGCCACGACCGCCGGCACGGAAGCCAGCAGGCCCCCTGAGATCGCCGCGAGGACCAGCGCCGGCGCCCAGCCGAGGAGCCGGACCGCCGAAGCCGGCACGGGGCGCACCGCCAGGCCCCATGGGAGGAGGACCTCCGAACGCCGGAGGACCGCCGGCCGCGATCGGCGGGGGACCGCCAGGTCCCATCGGAGGCGGCGGAGGGAATTGCGCAAACACCGCAGTGGGTGCCAAGGAAATCATTGCGAGTGTCGCGCTGACGGACAGCGTCAAGAGTGTCTTCCGGGTCATGGTCTTTTCCTTCTGCTAGAATTGCGTTTCGAGAGCCGGCGCCGGCTCGTTCTGCGGGGATACGCGCTCCGACGACGGGGCGTGTTGCGTCAAGTCCATAGCCTCAGGCATTGGCCGGCCTTCGTCGTGATCGGGGTGGATTCGGAACCACGCCACATAGAGCGCCGGCAGGAACAAGAGCGTCAGCAGCGTGCCGACGATGATGCCGCCCATCATCGCGTAGGCCATCGGGCCCCAGAAAATCTCGCGCGCAATCGGAATCAGCGCAAGACTAGCGGCGGCCGCCGTTAGGATGATCGGCCGCATGCGATTCTCGGTCGCTTCCACCACGGCGTCCCAAGCTCGGCGTCCCTCCTTCCTCAGATCCTCAATCTGCACGATCAGGATCACGGAGTTTCGGACCAGGATACCGATCAGCGCCAGCACGCCAAGAATGGCAACGAAGCCGAGAGGCGCGCCGCTCGGAAGCATAGCCATGACGACGCCAATCACGGCGAGCGGAGCGACCGCGAATACCAGGAACAGGCGATGGAAGCTTTGCAGCTGAACCATCAGGATTGTGGCCATGACGAAAAGCATCAGCGGAACGATGGCCACGATCGGCGCCTGGCTCTTGGCGCTCTCCTCGACGGAGCCACCGATCGCCACCGAATAATCCGCCGGCAGTGCTTTGGTAAATTCCGCCACCCTCGGCGCCAACTGATCCATGATTGTCTTCGGCTGGGCGTTGGTGACGATGCCAGCCTTCAGCGTGATTGTGGGAATCCGCGCGCGGCGCCAGATCGTCGGCTGCTCGATCTCGTAGCGCAGATTGGCCACGGCCCCGAGCGGCACCGACTGCCCGCCGAGCCCGGTTAACTGCAGATCTCGGAGCGTATCGATGGAGGCGCGCTCGACCGCGGTAGCGCGTCCAGTGACATTGACGAGATAGATGCTGTCGCGAACCTGTGTGATCGGCGTGCCCTCGAGCACCGAGTTCAGGGTCGTGGCGATGTCTTCCGAGGTCACGCCGAGCTGACGCGCCTTGTCCTGGAGAACATCGACCTTGACGACGCGCGCAGGCTCCATCCAGTCGAACACGACGTTGCCGAGATCGAGGTTGCTCCGGACGATGCCGGCGAGTTCCAGCGAGAGATCCCTGACCTTCGCGATGTCGGGCCCGCTTACGCGGTATTGCACGGGACGTCCCACGGGAGGGCCGACCTCGAGCAGCTTGACGTAGGTGTCGGTACCGGGAAACGTCTTCCTTAGATATTCCTCAAATTGCGCCTTGACGAGGTCGCGCGCCTTTATGCCGCCCTTGGTCACAACGACTTGCTGGCCAAACCAGGTATTGGCGGTTTGTACGTCGAACGACAGCACGAACCGCGGCGCGCCTGTGCCGACATGAGTCGACCAATGCTCCACGGAACCATTACCCTGCAGCTGTTCGCGCTCGAAGCGCGCCATCTGCGCATTGGTGTCCGCAATCGAGGCATTTTGCGGCAAGTTCCAGTCGATCACCAGCTCGTCACGGTCCGACGAGGGAAAGAACTGCTGCTGCACGAACGTCATGCCGAACAACGCGACGAAGAAGGCTGCAACCGTCACGCCGACAGTGATCCAACGGTGATGCATGCAGGCGAGCAGCAGGCGGGCGAACATCTGCGCCAGCCGGCCCTTCTCGCCATGGTGCCCCTTCATCTTTGCGGGCAGGATGGTGACACCGAGCAGCGGGGTGAACAGCACCGCGACGATCCACGACACGATCAGGGAGACCGCAATCACCACGAACAGGGTGAAGGTAAATTCACCGGCATTGCTGCTGTTCAGCCCAATCGGGATGAAGCCCGCGACGGTGACCAACGTGCCCGTCAGCATGGGAAAAGCGGTCGACGTATAGACGTGGGTCGCCGCCTTTTCCAGGGGATCGCCGGCCTCCAGTCGGGCCACCATCATTTCGACGGCAATCATGGCATCATCGACCAGAAGGCCCAGCGCGATGATCAATGCACCCAGTGAAATTCTCTGCAATGAAATGTCGGCATAGGCCATCACCACGAAGGTAATGGCGAGAACCAGCGGGATCGCAATTGCGACGACAAGACCGGCGCGCATGCCTAAGCTGAGAAAGCTGATGGCGAGAACGATGACCACGGCCTCAAACAGCGCATGGGTGAAGCCCGACACGGCATGCTCGACGACGACGGGCTGATTGGCGACCAGATGAACGCCGACGCCGATCGGCAGGTCGGCAATGACCTTTGACATTTGCTCCTTCAGCGCCTCGCCGAAGTGAAGCAGGTTGGCGCCGGACTTCATGCCGATGGCAAGCCCGATTGCAGGCTGGCCGTTGTATCTGAACAAGGTCTTGGGCGGATCGGCATAACCGCGTGTAATGGTCGCGACGTCGGTCAGCGGAAAGAAGCGGTCGTTGATACGAAGATTAACCGAGTTCAGACTTGCTTCCGACGTGAACCGGCCGTTCACCCGCACGCTGAGCCGCTCGGGGCCCTCCTGGAACACCCCGGACGGCGCGACCGCATTTTGTCCCCGCAGAGAGGCCATGATCGAATTGACGTCAAGGCCAAGGGCCGCGATCTTCCGCGTGGAGAACTCGAGGTAAATCACCTCCTCCTGCGTTCCCAGAATGTCGACCTTACCCACGTCCTGCACGGTCAAGACCTTGGCGCGGATACCCTCGACCTCGTCGCGCAGCTGACGCTGGGTCAAGCCGTCGCTGGTGAAGGCATAGATGTTACCGAACACGTCGCCGAAGCGGTCGTTGAAGCCCGGTCCGATCACTCCCTGCGGAAAATCACCTTTGATATCCGCGATCATGTTGCGGACGCGGACCCAGGTCGGCTTGACGTCAGCCGCCTTTGTCGTATCTCGCAGATAGACGAATACGGTGGTCTGGCCCGCGACCGTCACGCTCTTGGTGTAGTCGAGGGATTCCAGCTCCTCGAGCTTCTTTTCGATCCTGTCAGTGACCTGCCGCGTCACTTCTTCGGGCGATGCGCCCGGCCACTGCGCCTGGATCACCATCGTTTTGATGGTGAAGTCGGGATCTTCCTGACGACCAAGCTGAAGGTACGCAAAGAAGCCTGCCGCCATGAAGGCGATCATGAAATACCAGACGAGCGAACGATGTTCGAGCGCCCAGTCGGAAAGGTTGAACGACTTCATGGCTTCTGATCCTTTTTAATACGAACGTGTTGCCCCGGCGTGAGGCTGTGGATTCCGGCGGTCACGATGCGCGCACCGGGGGCAAGCCCGCTGGCGACGCGGGCATCTGCGGGGTCCCCGGCGAGATCGACCTTTTGCAGCGACACGGTGCTCTCACGCTGATCGACGACCCAGACGAAATTCGCACCATCCTTGGCGAGCACCGCTGAGGCGGGGACGCGCAATGTCGGACTTTGCGTTGTGCCGAGCTTCGCCGTAACGGTCGTGCCCAAGCGGAAGCTTTCAGGAGGATTGTTCAGGGCGATGCGGACTCGCCGCAGGCGTGTCGCGGGGTCTGCCTGCGGGGCGATCTCGCGAACCTTGCCTTCGACCTGAACGGCGGGGAGCAGCTGTAAGCTGACTGTGAATGGCAAGTCGATTTCAAGCTGCACCGGGAAATCCTCCCCAATATCGACCACCGCCTCCCTGATGTCAGGCCGCGCAACTGTCACGACATTTTGGCCTGGAGAGACCACCTGTCCGACTTCTGCGCCCACCGCGGTGACGACGCCGGCGAAATCGGCCTTGATCTGTGCATAGCTCCGTTGCTCGATCGCCTTGATCAAATTGGCCTGTGCGTGCGCCACCGACGCAGCGGCGCCGGCTCGCGCCTGCTCGGCATTGTCGAGGGTCTGCTTTGTGGTGGCGTCGGTTGTGATGAGGGTTCGCTGCCGCTGCTCCGTCGCCGTTGCAGTCGCCAGCTGCGCCTCGGCCTTCGTAAGCTCAGCCTTGGCCGAGCGCACCGCAAGCTCCAGAGCCGTGGGCTCTATCACACCGACAGTTTGTCCTTCGTTGACGAGGTCGCCAACGGAGACGGGACGCCCGGTCAGACGTCCCAGGACGCGGAACGCGAGATTGGTCTTGTACTGCGGCTCAACAACGCCCACGGCGACCATGCCGTCCGTGCGGCTCGGTTCAAGGACCATCGACAGCACGGGTCGCACAGGCTCGGGCGCTTTCGCGTCCTGCTGACATCCAGCCAGCGCCAGCGCGGATACGAACGTGCCAGCTGCAATCATGGCGCGTCTCTTCATGACGGGTCTCCCTCATATGTCACGGCTTGGCCAACGCTCAGCAGCTTGCCGCCATCAATAACGACGCGCTCACCTGGCTCGAGGCCCGCCTTGATCAGCACTTCACGGGCTTCATAACCGCCGATCGTCACCGGCTTGAGCGCGGCCGTTTTGGTCGCGGGATCGACGGTCCAGACCGCGGGCTTCGATCCCGCCGCCGCCAATGCGCTCCAGGGCAATGCGATCTGCTGCTGGGCTTTCGCTTTGACGGTTCCTGCAACGGCGCTTCCAAGCGTCATCGCGGCCGATGGATCCTGGATGGCAACCTTGACGCGGATGGTCGCGCTCTTCGCATCAATCGCGGGCGAGACTTCCCTAACATGCCCGTTCGCCGTCACGCCTGCGTCGGAGACGAGCGCCAGCGCAACGTTGCGGCCGTCGAGATCGCCAAACAACAGGGATTCGTAGATGTCAAACACGGCATCGCGTTCCCCGTCCTGCGCCAGGGCGAAAACGGGCTGCGCTGCCTGTACGACCTGGCCGACTTCCAAATTGCGCGCGGTGACCACGCCTGCCGCTTCTGCGCGCAGCGCGGTATAGCCAAGGGCGTCTTTCGACGTTCCGAGCTCCGCTTTTGCTGCTTCAAGCGCACCTTCTGCGGTTCGCAATCCTTCCTGCGCCTGATCGTAGACCGTCCGCGTGGTAAACCCGCTTGCGATCAGCGCCTTCTGCCGTTCGAAGGTTACCTTGGCCACGCGCAGCTGGGATTCTGCGGCCAGCACCGCCGCGGTCGCGGCATCGACGTCGGCCTGCTGCTCCGCCGGATCGAGCAGTGCCAGGACTTCACCAGCCTCGACGTGGGCGCCAACATCGACATAGCGCGCGAGCACACGTCCGCTGACGCGGAACGAGAGATCCGCGCGAAACCGGGCCTGGATTTCGCCGGTCAGGGTAACGGAGGCTTGTCGGTCACGCGGCTGCACGATCTCCGTGCGCACCATCGCCGCGCGCGTACCGGGAGCAGCGGCATGATCATTGCAGCCACTCAGCGCGAGTGCGGCAAGTGCAACCGCAAGGACGCTGGCCCCCATCAGCTTGCGTTTGCGGGCAGTTCGGTCGATTTCGGTGTGGTTCGTAGAGTGATGCTTCATGACACGTCCATGCTGTGGCGGGGTGACAACAACTTGCCCAGCACATCCGCCGCTGGTCGGGCAGAGACCGCTTGGGCTCCCTGAGCCGGATTTGGATCCAGTCGTGTTGCAACGGGACGGCTGTCCCGATCGGGGAAGCCTCCTCTGCGAGGCGTCGAGGCATCGGATGGGCTAACTTTTGACCGTCTGATGCGACGCTTCACCATCGTCCAGGTCGCCTGCCACTCACGCTCTGTCAGTGGAAACGACACAACGACAGACGTGAATTCATCGCCGGAGCCGTGCTCGACCCGCCCGCCGAGACCCTTGGCAAGATCATTACTGATCCGGAGTCCGCGCCCCTCGGCGCCCCGTGCCGACCGCGACCCATTGTCCAGAATGACGCAATTCACCAGCGTGCCGATTCGTGTCAATTTGACCGTGATCTCTCCGCTCCGCGCGTCGAAGCACGCATGCTTCGCGGCATTGGTTACGAGCCCGTGAACAATCAATCCGAGCCGCCGGCATCGCTCTGGCTCGAGCGGAAGAGATTCAGTTGCAAGTGCCAGCCGGATATTCATTCGATCCAGCAACGAACGGCGCATGGCGCTGCCCATCATGCGGATGTATGTCGCGGCGTCGATCAGCGCCTTGCCCTTGGGCATTGCGAGCGCCTGCTGCACATCGGCATGACCATGCAACAGTTCGACCACGTCGCTTAAGGCGCGCTTGGCCTCCGCCCCCTCAACCCGAACCGCCGCGGCCGAGACTAGGTTGATCGCCGAGGCGAGCCCACTATCGATCCGGTGATTCAATTCGCGCAGCAGAATGCCCTGCTCCACGATTGGCGAATCCGACCTGCACACAGTCACGACGATCTCCTCAGGTTGCTCGGACGATGGGGGGCCGAGCGCGCATGTGGCGGCTGGCCGGTCATCCGGATGAGCTTCGCAGGCCCGGCAATCAAAAGCCGTCTGCGGTGGCTCTAACTACACTAAACCGTATATTTTCTTTTCCTTGCATTTTCTTTCCGTGCATGTCAAGCGGGATCTGCAAAATCGTAATTAGGAGATCGTGATGGCGAAGAACAAAAGCCCGAAACGCGGCAGACCGTCCAAGGACCTTGCCGGCGACGTCCAGGCGCGGATTCTCGATGCAGCCCAGCAGCTCTTTCTCGAGAAAGGCTTTCGGAGCGCCAGCATTGACGACATCTCCGCGTTAGCCCCCGCGAGCAAACCGACCATCTATGCCCACTTCCCCGGCAAGGAGGCGTTGTTCGTGGCTGTGGTGGCCCGGACCATCAACGGATTGACGGATTTCGAGGGGTTCACGCCGGCAGGCCGCACCATCCAGGAAAAGCTCACCAATCTCGGCATCGAGATCGTGGAGCGATTCGTCGAGGACACGTTGGACCTCACGCGTGCGACGATCGCCGAGGCGCGGCGATTTCCCGAGTTGAGCCGAAATGTTCACGACGCGGCGCGCGACCGCGCGGCTGGCGCAGTTTCACAGCTCCTGAACGAGGCAACGCTGAGGATCGCGCGCTCGCCTAAAGGACCTTTCAGTGCAAAGCGGAGCGTTGCGACCGCGCAGATGTTCATGGATCTCATACTGCTTCCGATGCTTATGAGATCTCTGATGGGTGAGGACCTGAAGGATCTCAAAAAAGAGCTGCCTACGTTCCTGCACGAACGGGTCAATTTCTTTCTTGCGGCTTGCGAGGCAGACTGGAGGCCGTGAATCAGCCATCCCGCTCGCTATCCTTGCGCCACGGCTTGGGGACTTAAGTCGGCGGCCAGGTCGATCGACTGAACCCACGGTACGTGATGCAGGGCGCTCGCGCAGAAATCCATCATCTCGTCAAACGTGGGCCGAACGGTAGCCGCCTTGATCCGCGACGGATTGAGATATCCGTCCATTGCTTCAAGCAGGCAACACGTCATCGCCATCGGACTTCCCGGTCGCAGTTCGCCGCTCGCCTGTCCGCCAACAATGATCGTGCGCACCAGCCCCCGGACCCGGTCTGCGTAAGACAGTGCGACTGCCCAGTTCCCGCGTACCGCCGCAGCGACCAATTCGTGCAGTTTGCTGTCGTTCTCCAGCCGATGCTCGTGCAACTGCGAGATTGCGCTCAAGGCGGCCGTTAGACGCTCCAGGGCCGAGCCGCTCAAGAGAGCTGCAAGCGTTGCGGCCGCGGAGACCTGTTCGAACAAATCCGCTACGACCGCCTCTTCGATCGCCTGCTTTGAAGCGAAGAAGCGGTAGACGTTGGCGGGCGACATCGACGCGCCGCGAGCGATATCGGCGACGGTAGTCTTCCTGAACCCGATTTTGCGGTGCAATCGGATCGCCGCTTGCACGATCCGTTGACGAATGCACGGCGATCCGGCCTGAGGTAGGTGTTCCTGCATCGCTTGGGACCTCAGTGAGATGGGATCGAATGCAATTCGCGTCGGCAGGCTTCGCCGAAGCCACGCAAGGGATCCATTTCCTCCATGAATTCCGGAAGATCGCCAAATTCGCGGTTCGGTGACAGGTAGGTTTCGATGATTACGCGACCTGCTCGCTCCGCGGCTTGAACCACTTGATCGCTGGACAGAATCCTCATCCGCCCTATGAGCGCATACAGGTTGACCAGTTGCGGAATCTCGGATTTGTCGCTGATGAGCGCGTCGGCGTAGACTCGGGAGGCCTCCTCGATGAAGCTTCGATAGAGCCGCTCACGCTTGGAAATCGACCGGGAATAGTGGCGCTCGCGAAGCCTGCGGCGCCGAGTCACCCATCCAGTTACGATCGTGGAGATCGCTCCGAAGGCCGAGCCTCCGAACGCGGCGAAGGCGGGAGCATAATAAATCGTGTTCATGCGATCATTCCTCATCTCTCGCGCCGCGGTACCGGGGCGATCCTGTTGTCCTGACCGAAGCAGCTTCCGCAGCGTGATCGAAGATGGCTCTGCAAGCATCACTCAGGTCCGATTTTCTTTGCCTGAGACAGGCCTCCACATTGGTGGCGTCGGGGATGTAGCTAAGGCACAGCCGGAAGGCGTCAGGCGCGCATGCGGCCCTCTGCTCGGCAGTGCCGCGGTTCTCCTGCGCAATGGCAGTCCCATTGCCGAACATAGCCGCGAGCATGACGACTAATGTGTACTTGAACATACAGTATCCTTTCTTCTGCTGGGCATCGCGCTTTCGAACGGGAACGCAGCGTCACGCTCCGATTCCCGCCCGTCGAACGGCCTGAACACGAGCTTGTGAGTCTTCGCTCTTGACACATCCCGCGGTTCGGGATGTATATGAACTATACGGTATAGTTTATTTAGGAGACGTGGAATGTCAATACTCTTCTGGTCGCTCGCAAAGGAAAATCCGTGGCCGGGGCTTGCGCTCGCATCCCTGAACCTGGTCGTGGCCCTGTCTCTCGTGGGCCTGAGTTTGCTGCTGGGCGTTGCGATTTCCTTGCTTGCCGGGCTGCGCGCGTTCGTCGATCGAGACGCGGACCCGATCAAGCGGCAAGCCCGGCGACGGAGGGCCACTTCATGACGCCAACCCTCCTCCTCTTTCGCGATTGCATCATCTGTTCGGTCAACGTCTGGCTCATTCCCGTTGAATGCGCATTCAACATAATTGAGTCGGAGCTCGCGCGAAGAGGCGTCCAGCTATACCCGGCCGAACAGCGCACTGTGTGCGCCACCTGATGGCGCATTCGCGATTGACCGGAATCCATGAACTACAGTCCACGCCATTGGCTGGACAAGCGCCGCCATCCCGACGCCAATCTCCATTGGAAATCGAAACGGAAGCAACACATGCCATCCACATCAAGCCGAACAGCCGGCGAGCGGTCATGGATCGCATCGAAGGGACTTCAGCGCGGGAGCCGGGCGCTGTGAGCAGAACATCCGTTTTGTCAATGCGTACCCGCGGCTCAGTCGATGCTCAAAGTCCCGTGCGGGGTTACTTTCTGTGGGTCGGCGGAGCGTTGCTCGTGCTGCTCTTTGCAGCCGATTCGCTGTTGCCCGCGCCGCTGCCAAGCAAGCTCATCGAATCGCATTCTACGCTGCCGCCAATCCGGATCACGTCCGAGCTGAAGGGACCGGAAAAAGTTGTCATCGATACCAGCCAGCCCAATTTCCTGCCTACGCCCCCGGACAAAGAGATTGCTGCCCCCTCGCCGCCGCTCAGCTCTGATGTGGCCGATGCTGCACGACATCCGCCCCCGTCATTGTCCGAGCGAGCAGACGCGAGTGACGGGAGCCCCGCAATCTCGACCCGTGTCCGTGAAACGTTGGCGCAGTTAAGTCCGGTAGTTTCCGATCACGCCGGCTTAAGCAGGAAGCGAGTCGGGCTTGCCTCGGAACCACAGCGCAATTTCCCTCAGACTCGGTCCGAGAAGCGGCGGCGATCTGCGCGGCATCGGAGTTTCGATACACACCAGTAAAGCCACCGGTCAATCTTGATCAAGTGTCACAGGAGCTACCTCATGTTCAAGAAGCGATTATTTGCGATTATCGTCTGGTTCGCCACGCTTTCTGCTACGGGCGCGATAGCCGATGTCGCCCATACAACTTTGGACGCCGCAAATCGAGGCGCTGCCGAGGAGGCAGTGACCCGCCGCTTGCTCGATCAACTTCGCAGCATAAAAATACCACTCAGTCAGGCGGTGGTGATCGCCGAGCATTTACATGACGGTTCAAGGACCGCCGACATTAGCTTGGAGATATCCGGTCCGCCCGTTTATCGAGTGCGGACGGTAAAAAATGAGCGAATCTGGGAGAACGTCATAGATGCGAACACCGGAAGCGTTACAGAAAAGGAAATTTCATCATCGCTGAGGGAGCTCGACCACGAGGATCAGGGCAACATCATTGCCCTGAAGTCAGTTGAGCTAGAGCTGTCGGACGCCGTACGTATAGCCGAGAAAGCTGCAGAGGGAAGCGCGCTCGCTGGAGGTTTGAAGAAGCAGGATGGCAAAACCAACTTTGTGGTCATCATCGCCAATGGCGATCGCTTGAAGGAGGTAGTGCTCGAGCCGCCCAAAGTGGAACGACAGGGGTCAGTTCGCCGCTAACCGCGGATGTGCCCATCCGCCGAGACCACGAGCGCTCCCGAGAACGGACATCGCGATCGCGCCTAAAGGGCTGGACCTCGCGGACTGGGGGTCTGACCCGTCATGAATAGCCACACCCAAAGGAAACATTCGGAAAAAAAGAGCCGACAGCGATACGCTGTCGGCTCAAGTGACCCGTCGGCGTCGCAGCCAGTCGATGGCGCAAACTCCGGAGCGTCTCGGGAGGGGAGGCGCTTTGCGGGTTTCGTGTCGAGGCCAGCGCCGATCGGCGAAACAGCGCGGGTGAGTTCGACACGATAATCGTAGCGGAGCCACAGTCTCCCTTCTTGTACGGAGTTGTCGCAAATGTCGTCCTGCATCCGTCCATCCAGGGCACTAGTGCGAGCCAGCCAACCGTTCCGCGGATGACATTGGGACAAGCGCATCCCGAAAAACGCAACAGCATACGCGAGATCGTTCTACGAAACTCATACGTCTCTTCGGGAACGTCGCGAATTGAATGCTGCACATGACCAGACTGGCCACCCTTCTCGCTTCATTGGCAATCGGCGCTGCCTCAATACCCGCCCTCGCCTCGCAGTGCACTTCGTCGAGTGAGATCGCGGCGTCGCGGACGCGTCGGGTAGTCATACGTCAACAGGTTTTCAATGCGACGGACCACGAGATGGCATGCCGCGCATTTGCTGCAGCATTCGTGGAATTGGTGATGGCACGTCGGGCGGCCGCCACTTGCGTCCGGGAAGCCGACCGCGATTCTGACATCAACGCGCTCGACGCCGAAATCAATGCGGTCAACGATCTGATCGCCGTCAAGTGTCGCGGTTGATGTGCAAACTATTTTCAGGAGGTGAGCCAGCGGTAGTCGCGCGGCGACATTCCGACATGCTGACGAAATCGCCGGGCGCAATGACTTTGATCTACAAACCCTGCCGCTAACGCGATTTCTGACAATGGCATGTCGGTTTTGGACAACAATCTCATGGTGAGTTCCACGCGCCGACGAATTAGATACTCGTGCGGGGTGACGCTCATGGAGCGTTTGAATGCTCTAACAAAGTAGCAAACGGATAGATTCGCGAGCTTCGCCAGCAGTTCCACGCGGATGCGTTGTGCAATGTGGTCATCGATATATTCGCGTATCCTTCGGAGCGTTTTTGGAGACAATCCGCCGCGCGCACGGTCACCTAAGGCGATCGCGCCACTCTCCGTGCCGCTGCCGCCGTACGGGACGCACGGCGCAAATGAACCAATTTGTTGATCGAAGGCAAATCGGTGAACCGGCTGCGCCGAACTTTCGCTGGCCCGTTCGTCCAACATCGGCATTTTGACGCGCCTCCTGGTCTGATTGGCTGTCGTTGCGCTGGCGCGAAGCTCACCGGCTTAAAAGCCGCGGCCTAGCAATCTTGAGCGCAATTGTATTCACGAAGGCCACGCGCACAACTAAACCAAAGCAGCAGCGGCTCATGCGTTGGATTGTCAATTTCCGAACGACATGCGGGAGAGAGGACGCCTCATGAGTTCTGCTCAGGCGAAGCGCTGGATCGCACCGCCGAACCGAGGCATCGTTCGAGATGATCGTCGTCCACTGGTTTGCAGAGATAGCAGAAGACCCCATCCTTCAAAGCCCGCTCCCGGACGATCTCATCCGGATAGGCCGTCACCAGAATTGTCGGGATGTTGTGCCCCGTATTCTTCAGATGCCTGTGGAGTTCAGGCCCAGTCATTCCAGGCATATTGACGTCGGCGACCAGGCAGGCCACCTCGACCACAAGAGGTGATGCCAGAAAACTCGCTGCCGATGGGAACGCTTCCACAGAGTAGCCGAGTAAGTTTATCAGCTTCTGCATGGATTCGCGGAAAGGCTGATTATCCTCGACGATCGCGACCAGTTTATTTTTCCGTTTCGGCATCGCGGCTTCCAGGCAATTAGCCCGCGGCACACTCGGCGCCCGCATACAACTCGCAGTTTCCACTCGGACTCGCGACAAAGCAATGCCGCCGCTCCTAAGCCATGGCTTATGCCCCCGCTGTTCGCCTTAGTAGAGAAGGGGCTGTTCTTGCCGACAGATTTTGAGTAAGATGTGGTAGGGTCAAAGACGTGGCCCTTAACTCGGGGTGCTGAGTGGACGCGAACCCCAGTGTCTTGATCATCGATGATGACGCCGAGTTTCGCGACTCGGTGGGGCGGCTGCTGCGATCAGTTGGACTGGAAAGTCGGCAATTTTCGTGTGTCTCTGAATATTTGAGCGCCGATCCTGCTCCGGACGGTCCAACCTGCCTGGTGGTGGACGTGAGAATGCCAGGGCGAAGTGGCCTCGATCTCCAATGTGAGCTTTCCGCGGCGCACAGAAACCTTCCAATGATCTTCATCACTGCGCACGGCGACATTCCGATGAGTGTGCGGGCGATGAAGGGAGGCGCCATCGAGTTCCTGACAAAACCGTTCCGCGATCAGGATCTCCTCGATGCGATCATGACCGGGCTCGCGCGCGATCGTGCCCGCCGGGAGAACGACAAGGCCTTGGGAGCACTCAGGGAACGCTTCGACACGCTCAGCCCACGCGAGCGCGAGATCATGACCCAGGCCACCGCCGGGCGCCTCAACAAACAGATTGCGAACGACGTCGGCATCGCTGAATCGACGGTGAAGGTGCATCGGTCCAACCTCATGCGGAAAATGAAAGCACGTTCTCTTCCCGAGCTCAGCCGAATGGTGGATGCGCTTGGCCTACCGCAGCAAAGGCCGCAGCGCTCCTGACTTGGCCGACCCGATGATGTATCCACGATTGTCGCCGCTTCAATCTGCTTCTGCTTTCCCACGCCACGCGTCATCCCGATGCATGTCAATGTGAAGGTCCCCTCGCCTTCAACCTAAGCCTCAGCCTATTTTTCCCCAACGATCGGTTAATCCGACGGCACTGCCAGACAATAGACGTCTGCGCCCCGAGCCGCGATGCTCGTTGCGCATTTATCTCACCAATGGTGCTGCAAAATGTTGATCTGGCTAACGTCAGGGTGCGAATTCGGTGCTTCGCTGATCCTGGCTTGCGTCAACACAGTTGTCGCCCTGGCGCTGATAGCTCTCAGCCTGTCTCTCGCGATCGCGGTTTCTCTGCTGGCAAATTGCGCGTCGCTACAGGCAAGAGCTCGCCCCTCCTCGACGTTGGGCGCGAGGTGTACGAGTGACCCAAACTAGAAGGAGCAATCCGACCATGACGTGCAGATACAGATGTGCCTCTCTCTTGGTGATGGCTACGCTCTCCTCCTCTTGCGTCACAAGCGTAGTCGCGCAAGAGAACCGAGGGACGCTCGAGCAGCAGACGGCATGTGCGCCTGATGCCTTCCGGCTCTGCAGCAGCTACATTCCCGATCCGACCGAAGTTGCAAGCTGCCTACGGCAGAGGAGCACAGAACTGAGCGGTGCATGCCGGTCGGTTTTCGACCAAGCTGCCAAGACGGTTGATCCGTCTAGATTGAGCAGATCCGCCCGCGAGTACTGACCGGCGCGAGCTTGAAGAGATGGTGACGGATAAAGGCCAACTCCAACTCGGGAGCTGCATATGAGAGTCAAGCTCTGCGCCCAGTGCCCCTATACGGCGCGAGATCTGGCGGATTACTACGACGTAAACTCCAGCTCTCATCTGTGCTTTCGATGCGACAGTAAAAGCGCGCCAGCAGAACTCGCCATTCTCGTGACAGCGAACCGGGAGTCAAAATGTGCCATAGCCGAAAACATCATGAACGCCGCAGCGCAGCTAAGGCCGGCGCTTTCTGTGGCAGAACGTTTGAGCTGACCCCCGGAGACACGCGAACGCCATCGCCAATGGTTGTTTTCACGTTCATGTCGCGAGAGGTTTCTGGCGCATCGAATATGAGTGTTGAACAATTCCTTGATGGGACACTGCGTCCTTGAAGCGTCCGTGCAAAGGTCTTGTCTCGGTTGCCGTTCTGCTTTTGTGGACCAGTTCCGCCAAGGCGCAAGAAGCGGCACAGGATGCGGCTCATCGCCACCACCCTCCGCAGGATCAGGCGCTGCACGAGAAGTTTTATTCGACCTGGCACATGCCGGATAATCCGACGGTCAGCTGCTGCAACAACTCAGACTGTTACCCTACCGAGATCCAATACGTCGACGGCAAGATCTATGCGAGGCGGCGGGAAGACGGGAAGTATATTCTCATACCGACCCAGAAGATCGAGCGAAACAGGGATAATCCTGACGGCCGAAATCACCTTTGCGCGCCAACGCCGGCCCGTTTTCCGACTGACACGGTCTATTGCTTCGCATTGGGAGGCGCCACATGAAATTCGTATTGGTGAATGGCTCCCATCCGGACAACGTTCTGCCTGCAATGCTGCGAAAAGATCAATGGCAACTATGTCCGCGAAATCAGGTTTCGCCTACCTTACTGCGATTATCAATGCTACGCACGCCACTGTGATTTTGAAACGCGGGTGGCAAGCTTGGGCAATGGAGGCTTCGTTATGGCTCATGGAGCACAATAAGAAGCTCGATGATCGAGGATGCCGGGAGGCGAGTCGGGACGGCACCCGCACGGATAACGGTCCGGGAACCTTCCGCGGAGAGCGCCAATAGTGTAACGTCGTTCCTTGCTGTTTGCGCGGATTTAGGCGGTTTTTGGCTCGCGAAGCGGAAGTGCCGTGATCGAGAGACCGGCAGGATATCGGGCCATTGTCCGCGCCCCCGCAGTCTGGGCGTGCTTGGATGGAGATTACGCATAAGCGGAGATCCCGATTACTGGCCATTGCCGTCCAGTTCCTGTTGGGCATCACCGGCCTGGTATTCATCACCTTCGTCTGCTTTCACCTTGACTTTGGGGTTGCGAGGACGGGCTTTGTTTTTGTCATTCTGATCGCGCTGGTTTCGCTGCTGGGCAGCACTAGCGCCTCGGTCGTTTTGTCGTTCCTGGCCGTAGCGTTCCTGAACTACTTCTTCGCGCCGCCATTGTTCGAGTTTCGCATTGATGTTCTGGATGACATTGAAAGGATGGCGGTGTTCTTGACGACGTCGCTGGTCGTAACTGCGCTGACGACCAAGCTTAAGCGCTCGGAGAATGAGCTACGTGAAAATCAATCCAAGTTGGAAACGGCACAGCGGATCGCGCATTTTGGATGGTGGGAGCGAGATTTCACGACCAAGCATGTGTCTCTTTCAGACGAGGTTTCCCGGATTTTCGGAGTGCAGCCAGTTGATCTGCCGGAGTGGCATGGACGATGGCTAGACCTAATTCACCCGGAAGACCGGGCGAGAGCAGCCGAAGCCGCTGCGGCTGCTCTAAGCCCCGGCGGTCCACGTTACGACGTGGAATATAGGGTGGCGCGTCCTGACGGCACCCTGCGCGTGATCCACAGTCAAGGTGATGTCACGTGGGACGAATCCGGGCGGGCTCTTCGCCAGTTTGGCGTTCTGCACGATATCACGGAGCTGAAACAGACGGAGCGGGAGCTGCGCGCGAGCGAGGCGCGCTTCCGCACCTTGGTGGACCACGCATCCGATGCGTTCTTTCTCTACAATGAGGATGCGACGGTTCTCGATGTGAATCGCCAGGCGTGCGAAAGCTTGGGCTATCGCCGCGACGAACTGATCGGGAGGACCGCGTTCGACTATGGTCCGGATCTGACACCGGAGCTTCTGCTGCGCATCCGGGAGCGTCTGCGGGCGGGGAAAACTGTGACCTATGATGGTCGTCATCGTCGAAAGGATGGAACCGAGTTTCCCGTCGAGGTGCGCATCCGGCCGTTCTGGCACGAGGGCCAACTGCTGGCCGTTTCCCTGGACCGCGACATCACCGCGCGCAAGCGGGCGGAGGATGAACTGCGCGCGAGCGAAGAGCGCTTTCGCACCCTCGTCCAGTTCTCCTTCGACGTGTACTGGGAGAGCGATGCGCAGCATCGCTTTACCCGCCAGGAATTTGCCGAAGGCCTTGCTGACGCGCCGGCGCCGGGCTCCGAGATCGGCAAGACTCGGTGGGACGTGCCCTACCTTCGGCCTGACGAGGAAGGCTGGCGCAAGCACCGTGAGACACTCGATGCGCACCTGCCATTCCGAGATTTTGAGCTCGCTCGACCTGCGCCCGATGGCGGCAAGCGCTACGTGTCTGTCTCTGGGCTGCCGGTATTTGACGGGGCTGGACGCTTCATCGGCTATCGCGGGGTCGGACGGCACATCACCGAACGCAAGCGGGCGGAGGACGAGCTGCGCGCGAGCGAGGAGCGTTTTCGTACCGTCGTTCATTTCTCCTTCGAAGTGTACTGGGAGACAGACACACAGCATCGCTTCACCCGCGTGGAGTATGCTCCAGGGCTAGTTGAGGCGCCGGTGTCAGACTCGGAAATAGGCAAAAGACCTTGGGAATTGAGCAACTTCGAGGCTGACGCCGAAGCCTGGCGCAAGCACCGCGAAGCCGTTGATGCTCACCAGCCATTTCGAGACTTCGAGATTGCGCAACGCACTCCCGACGGTAGTAAGAGGTACATGTCCATTTCTGGGTTGCCCGTATTTGACGAGTCGGGATGTTTTGTCGGCTACCGCGGAGCGGGGCGCGACATCACCGAGCGCAAGAAGGCAGAAGAGGCACTCCGGCGCAGCGAAGCCTATTTGGCCGGAGCGCAGGAGCTGAGCCATAGTGCTGCTTTTGCCCACAACCTAAAGGAAAATCTCTATTGGTCGGAAGGACTGTACCGAATTTGGGGGTTTGATCCGTCGCGGGGAATGCCGAACCGCGAAGCCTGCTTTCAACGAATGCATCCGGACGATCGCGACAGGGTACGGCAAGTGGCCGAGGAGGCCGTAAGGCAGAAACAAGATTATACGGTCGAGTACAGAATTGTTCTCCCCGATGGAACGCTCAAGCATCTCCGAGCGATCTGTCACCCCTCGTACTCTTTGGCTGGAGAGCTGGTTGAGGTTGTCGGGACGGCCCTCGACATAACGGAACGCAAACGGGCGCAAGAGGAGCATGAGCGGCTGCGCCAGCTGGAGGCAGATCTCGCGCATCTCAACCGGCTGAATGTCATGGGAGAGCTGACCGCCTCCCTGGCTCACGAGATTCTGCATCCGATTGCCACTGCGCGAAACAACGCCCGTTCGGGAATGCGCTTCCTGGAAATGAGCCCGCCAAATCTGGCTGAAGTCATGGAAGCGCTCGGATGTGTTGTCAGGGACACCGATCGAGCCAAGGAAATCGTCGGCCGCGTTCGTGATCACATCAAGAAGGCGCCTCCACGAATGGAGCTCTTCGACCTCAATGGGGCGATTGATGAAGTGCTCGTAATGGTGCGAAACGCAATCGACGGAAATGAAGTCTCGGTCCGCACCTGCCTTATAAAGCATCCGGCGCCCGTTCGAGGCGATCGCGTTCAACTGCAGCAGGTGGTCTTGAACTTGATTCTGAACGCCGTGGAAGCAATGAGCTCGGTTGAGGAAGGAGCGCGAGAGTTATCGATTAGCACTGAGCTAAGCCAGACGAACGGCATCCTCGTCGCAATTTGCGATTCGGGACCAGGAATTGATCCTGAACATCTCGATGGGGTCTTCGCGCCATTCTACACGACAAAAACCAGTGGAATGGGAATGGGGCTCTCGATTTGTCGATCCATCATCGACGCCCATGGGGGCCGCTTGTGGGCAGAGGCCAACCGACCTCGGGGCGCAATACTCCAATTTACCTTGCCAGCCGGCGTGGAGGACTCATGAGTTCTCTTCACGCAGCCTTCCGAATTGGAGAGCCGAACGAAGGCAGCGTTCCAGACGCGAAAATGGCCGAGTATCCAGCCCGGCCGTCCAAGCATTCCCCCGCCTACCACCGGGCACGCGACGGACACGATCGCGAGCTAGACCAGTTTCGACCGCATTGGATCGAGACTACGGCTGGTCGACTCAACAGGCAGATCGCCCTGAGAGCTTGATGGTCATAACACCGTCGCGCGGTTCTCTTGCGGCTTGTCGAAAGCGATTTGGAGCCAGCCCACCCATTTGCAATCACTTTGCCGGCGACTCCTGAAGCGATTGACGCATTCCGTGGAACAAAGCTGGGTTCGCCATGAGTGGTGTCGGACGAGACCAAACTTGCCATCACAGACTGCGCATCGCGTGGCTCTGTCAGTTCTAAGACCTTCGTGAGTGTTGAGCATTGTTGTCTCCTCTTGGGCCTATCGTAGCTGTTCGTAGATCATCCTCTTTCATCGTCGCCTTTGATGAGCCTGTGCGCACGCATGCAACCTAAGACGACGGGATCGACGACTCAATTGAGCGTGGGTAGACGTCGGGCATATAAAGGGGCCAGGGAACGATACGAAGGCTTAGTCTCCTCGTTGCCACCGCGATGAGAAACCTGCCGGCACCGTGCGACGTCAGCAGTCGCCGGCCATATCTTCGTGAGCGCCGCACATCGGTGGGGACATCTCGAAGTTGAAGGCATACCGCTCCAGAGCTGCGCGCAGAGCCTCGGTGCCTTCGCCGGCGAGGACGCGCACGACCTGTCCCAGTCGGGGACTGCGTTCGAATGCCAAGTCGACGATGGTTGCACCCACATTCTGCGCCTCGCGGCGAACAGCGGCCTCGATCTCGCGTTGCTGAAGGGCCGGCTTGAAGATCTTGCCAATCCCGGTCAACGGCAGCGACGGCATGATCTTCACGAGCTTTGGGATCGCCGCCCGCTCGTGAACGTGGGCCGCGGCGAAATCCATCAGTTCCTGCTCGCTGACGGCAACGCCGGGTTTGGGCTGTACATAGGCAACCGGGACCTCGCCGGCATAGACGTCGGGGCTACCGACAGCAGCCGCCATCGCCACCGCTGGGTGTTTCGACAGCGCATCCTCGATCAGCTTCGGATCGATGTTGTGCCCGCCCCTGATGATCAGCTCCTTACGCCGGCCGGCCAGCCAGAAATAGCCCAAATCATCCTGTCGCCCGAGATCGCCGGTGTTGAGCCAGCGCGAGCCTTCAATATCGATCCACAGATCGGCGTTCTGCTGCGGATCGAGGTAGCCTGCGAACACGTTGGGCCCGGTGATGGCGATCGTTCCGATCTCATCAACGTCCGCCATTCGCAGGAAGCTCCCGGCGTCATCAAGAATGACGACACGCATCTGCTGGTATGGCAGGCGCAGGCCGATCGACCCGGCGCGGCGTTTGCTCTCCGGCGGATTGAGGCAAGAAACGCAAGTGCCCTCGGTCAGCCCATAGCCCTCGACGATCTTGAGGCCGGTCTTCGCTTCGAACGCCTCGATCAGCTTGGCCGGCATCGGCGCCGCGCCGCAGATCGCGTATTCGAGGTTGGAGATGTCGTTGTCGCAAATCGGCACCTCGAGCAGGGCGGCATAGATCGTCGGCACACCGGAGAATGTCGCAATGCGATAGTGCGCCGCGATCTCCCAGAAGCACGCGATCAGGTTCTTGCCGCGGTAGCCTTCGGGCGTGGCAAGCAGCACGTGATGGCCATGCATCCACGGCAACAAGCCGGTGGCGAGTTGCGCGTTGACGTGAAACAGCGGCAGGCCGCATAAATACGTCCGCGGCTCCTCGCGCTCGCCGAACACTTGCGCCGCGGCCCAGGCATCGAAGACCTCATTGCCGTGCGTACGCACCGCGATCTTCGGCGCGCCTGTCGTGCCACCGGTGCAGAAGTAAGACGAGACGGAATGTTCCGTGATCGTCCGCGGCGCGACCAGGCGATCGGCCGGCTGGGCCCGCATCGCCGCGCGGAAATCCACGATGTCGAATTTGGCATCGGGCACGCTGGCCGCTGCGGCCGCCACCGCCGTCCCCCCGGCTGCTCCAAGAGAAGTCATAGCGTCGACCAGCGCGACCACACGAAGCTCGGAGAGTGCCGAAAGGTGCGGCGCAAGCTTGCTCCATAGCTCGGCGCCGGGAAACGGCGCGAGCGTCACCAGCACCCGCACCTTGGCAGCGCGCAGGATCTCCACGATCAGATCGGGCGCGAGCAGCGGGTTGACCGCGAGCACCACCCCGGCCGCCTCACCGCCCCAGATCGTAAAGTGAGTTTCGGGTAGGTTCGGCAGCACATAGGCGACCGGACGATCCGCGCTGACGCCGAGGGCGTGAAGCGCGTTCGCGGAACGGGTTATCTCTGCCAGAAGCTCCGCGTAGGTCCAAGCCGAAGCACGTTGATAGGTGTCCGCAGTCAGAAAGAACGACAGCGCCTTGCGGTCGGGCCAGCGCTGAGCGCTCGCCGTGAACACCTCGTAGGTTGTTCGCGGCAAGCCCCGCGTCGCAAGAGGCTCGGCCTCGATTCTCTGAATATCGGCAAGATCTCGCACCGGCATTGGACGCCTTTCGCTTTCAGTCGTGAGAGGGATGAGCTAACGCGGATTCAGCGCTGCCACTGACGGCCCGCGCCGCTCCTGATGACGAGCGACACTTTCGCGGTCTTGATAACTTATGCCGGCCTGAATCGTGCGATCCCGTGCCCCTGTTCCGCGGCGGGCATGAAGGTAAGCGGCTGGTCGATGACGAGTTTCTCGGCATCCTCGACGACAATGTTGGTAATCATGCGCGGGCCCTCCGCGAGTTCGACCACGGCCACGTTATATGGCAGGCGGTCTTCGAACGCCGGATGAAACGCGCGATGGAATACCACCCAGCTGATCAGCTTGGCCTTGCCCGATGCATCGTGCCAGGCCCAGTCCGCTTCCAGACACTTCGGGCATTCGCCGCGCGCAGGCAGCCAGTTGTTGCCGCACTTGCGGCAATGCTGGAACGTGAGCTTGCCCTTCTTCAGCGCGTCCCAATAGGGCTTTGAGACTTCGTTGATGTCCGGGTCGGGAAGCGTGGCTTTCGGCTTAGTCTGTACGGTCGTATTCATTGTCCCAAAATGAGTGCTGCGTGGGTGTGCATCACTCCTCCTTGGTTAGAAATGATGCAATGCTTCGCGCCCTTGACTTGCAATGAAGCGTCTCCGCGCATCTGCCGGACGCCCTCGTGGATCAACTGCATGCCGGGCATGCCTGTCTCCGACAGGAGCCCGCCCGACGTGTTCATCGGCAGCTCGCCGCCGATCTCGATGTTGCCACCCTTCACGAAGTCGGCGATCTGCCCTTTCTTGGCAAAGCCGTAGTCTTCTAGCGTCATCAATGCCGTGATGGTGAAACAGTCGTAGATTTGCGCGACGTCCATGTCTTTGGGCTTCAGGCCTGCCATCCTGAGCGCAGTTTCGCCGGCGACTTTCGCCTGCGTCGAAGTCATGTCGGGCCGCTGCGTCACGTCCCACGACGTTTGGCCAAATCCGAAGCCCAGGACGGGCACCGGTTTTGCGACGCCCATCTTCCTGGCCCGTTCCGCACTCATCACCACGACGGCGGCGGCGCCGTCCGACACGAGTGTGCAATCGTCGCGGCAGAACGGTGCGACCATCGGCGGCAGATTCATGTAATCGTCAAGCGCGAGCGGCTTGCGCAGCTGCGCGTTCGGATTTTGCGCTCCATGGCGCCGGGCGGCCACAGCCACTGCGCCCAATGCCTCGCGGGGCGTGCCGAACTCGCCCATGTGGCGGCGCGCGATCATCGCATAGGAAGACAACACCGCAAACCAGCCGTAGAGCGCGTCTTCGCCGCGCGGTTGATTGTAGCTCGCCGCGGACCCGGTCTTCGGGTTGTCGGCAAAGGTGACCACGGCAACCTCGCATTGGCCGGCTTCGATGGCCATGATTGCCTGCGAGATCATGATGACATTGGACGAGCCGCCCGAATCCCATACGCCGCCGATCCTGGGTTGGAGGCCGATCGCTTCGGCAATCTTCTGCCCGTACATCATTTCGAATTTCGAGGTCGGACACTTCACGTAAAGTGCGTCCACCGCGTCCTTCTCAATGCCGGTGTCGTTCAGTGCCTTGCGGATTGCCTCGACATTCATCGAGATCGTCGTGCGGCCTGGCAGCGCGCCGAATCTGGTTGCACCGATACCGGCAATCACGGCTTTGCCGCTAAGATTTGTTCCCATTTCAGTTCCCCTTGAAATTGGGTTTGCGTTTTTCGCGAAAAGCCTTCGGGCCCTCCGTCGCATCCTCGGTCTCGCGCAGCAGCCGATTGATCAACTGCTCGATGCGCAGTCCCGTGTTAATGTCGGTGTCGCGCGAGCGGATCGCGAGCTCCTTCGCGGCCTGTACCGCGAGCGGCGCGTTGGCGGCGACGCGCGCGGCATATTCGCGCGCCGATTTCATCAGTTCGCTGTGTGGCACGACCTTGTTGATCAGGCCCCAGCGTTCGGCGGTTTTGGCGTCGATCGGATCGCCGGTCAGTAGCATCTCCATGCCGATGCACCAGGGCAACTGCTGCAGCGTGCGTTGCGTGCCGCCATTACCCGCGATGATGCCGCGCTTGACTTCGGACAAGCTGAACGTCGCGTGCTCGGAGGCGACGCGGATGTCGGTCGCAAACAGCATGGTCATGCCGCCGCCAATGCAGAAGCCGTTCACCGCGGCGATGATCGGTTTCCAAACTTCCAGCCCGCGGTTGAGCAGCTGGTCCTTCTGCGTCAACCACACGTCGGACCAGTTCTGTGTCATGGTCAGGAAGTTCTTGATATCGGCGCCGGCGCTGAAGGCCTTGTCCCCGGCCCCGGTGAGGATCGCGCAGCGGATCTGCGGATCGTCGCGCACGGTCTGCCATGCCTTCGAGATCGCCGCGTAGTGCTCGGCGTCGAGGGCGTTATGCACCTCAGCGCGATTGATAGTGACGGTGGCGACGCCGTCCTTGTCGACTTCAAGATCAATAGACATGATTCGTCCTCTCGCTTTCCGGCGCTCACCTCACGGAGCTACTCGAATTCCTCAGGCAGGGCCCATGCCCGAAAAAGGCACTCCCGCTGCTCTGTTGGATCTCCTACGTTTCCGCTGTCTCGATGGTCCTGATTTCACGGAGCCGGCCTATATCGACTTCGCTCAGGCCTATTTCGCGGAGGATTTCGGCAGTATGCTGTCCCAGCCGCGGCGGCGGCAGCCTGACTTTGCGCGTTACGTTCTCGAACTGGACCGGGTGCGCGATGGCCTTGTGAGAGCCCAGCTGCGGATGATCGTAGTCCACGATGATGCCGCGCGCCTTGGTCTGGGGCTCGTTCATGACGTCGGCTATAGTGTTCACCGGGGAGCACGGAACGCCGATCTTCTGGAGTTGCGCCAGCCACTCGGACCGCGTGCGCGTCGCCATGATGTCCTGAACGATTTCGATCGTGACTTCGAAATGAGCGACGCGATCAGCGTTGGTCGCAAAGCGGGGGTCCGCGAGAAGATCCTCGCGTCCCACGAGCTTGCAGAAGCGCTCCCAGTGATTGTTGTTCGCGATCCCCAAGAGGACGAGATCGTCCGACGCCTGGAAGACCTGATAGGGGCAGAGCGACTCGTGACCAGACCCGGATTTCGCCGGCAATTGGCCCCGTGCCCAGTAACTCTCCAGATTAAATCCGAGAAAGCCGACGGCGGTCTCGAACAACGACACCTCCAGGAAGCAGCCTTTCCCGGTCTTGCTGCGGTTGATCAGGGCAGCAAGGATGCCGGATAGAGCATGCATGCCCGTGCCTTGGTCGATCGGCGACAACGGCACTCGGGTCGGCCCGGATCCGGGATGACCGGTCATGCTGAGAATGCCGCTGTAGGCCTGCAGGATCAGGTCGTATCCGCGCGCGTCCTTCATTGGGCCGGATCGGCCGTAGCCTGAAACGCTGCAATAGATGATCTTCGGATTGATTGACCGAAGTGTTTCGTAGTCGATTCCGAGCCGCTCGGTCACGCCGCCAGCGAAGCTCTCGATCACGACGTCAGTTTTCTCCACGAGCGACCTGACGATCGGTCGGCTCCCGGGATTTTTCAGATCAAGGGCTAGACTCCGCTTGTTCCGGTTCACGTTCAGGAAAACCGCTCCGAACCCCTCCCGGAAAGGCGGCCACTGTCTGGTGTCGTCGCCCTTGCCAACGGGCTCGACTTTTATGATCTCGGCGCCGAGATCTCCAAGATACTGGGTGCACAGAGGACCTGCGAGGACCTGTGTGAAATCAAGCACGTGGGTACCCTCTAGCGGTTTCATGTCTCCCTCCAACACGGGATATAGATTGAGGCGCGCGCCTCCTCGTGCTCCCCTTCAACCGCAAGTCCGGACACGCTTGCACTTCTTGTCGGCGCAGAGTTGGACCTTCGGCTTGTCGTCATAGGGGGCACTCGGCACTCACCGGCCTCGGCTTCATTACATACGCGCCGGCGGAACTCGTCGCCTGCAAGCTCAGCGAGGCCAAAGCCCGCCGTAACTGGTGCCGGCCGTGCTGTTCGGGGTCGAGTTCTCGGGGGGATGACCATCATTATCGCCACCTGAGCAGGCGGTTCTCCAGCGAGCTCATCCCCGAGCTGATGCCGACGCCGATCATCGACAACAGGAAGATGATGCCGAACACCCCATTGGTCTTGAAGCTTGCGGCGAGCACGGACAAGGTCTGGCCGAGGCCGTGTTCGGAGGCGAAGATCTCCGCGCCGATCACGCCGAGCAGGGCGAAGACGAGGCCAAGCCGCAAGCCGTTGAAGATCACCGGCACGGCGCTCGGCAGCACGAACTTGCGGAAAATCTGACTTTCGCTGGCGCCGAGCGTGCGGGCGAGCGTGATGTGATCCGGATTGACGCCGCGCCCACCGGCCACGGTGCTGCTCAGCACGATGAAGAAGGTGAGGCTGAAACCGACCGCGACCTTCGAGGCGAGGCCCAGACCGAACCAGATGATGAACAGCGGGGCGAGCGCGATGCGCGGCATCGCGTTCAGCGCCGTGAAGATCGGGTTGAACACCGCTTCCGTCGTTGGGCTCGTGACGAACAGCATGCCGACCAGCACGCCTGCGACACTGCCGAGCACGAAGGCGATCATGGTGCCACCCATCGACCAGTAGAAGTCGTTTAACAGGCTCTGGGTGACGAACACCTCATGCCAAAGATACTGCACGATGCCGGTCGGCTTGCCGATCAGGATCGGATCGATCAGTTTCGAGTTGGCCGCCCACTCCCAGAAGACGAAGAACACGGCAAGAAAAGCCAGCCGTGCCGCCCAGATCTTTCCAGATCCCCACACGCGTTCGTCGATCATTGGCTTAATCCCTCTTCGAGCTTGCTCCACACCTGGGAGTAAAGTTCGTGATAGCGTGCCTCCTTTTGCAGCGCGCGCACCGAGCGCGGCCGGCCGAGCGTGATCGGAACGTCGGCAATGATGCGCCCCGGCCGCGAGCTCATGACGATGACGCGGTCCGACATCGACACGGCTTCTGACAGATCGTGGGTGATGAACAGCACGGTGCGCCGCTCGCGCTGCCATAGCGACAGCAGCACGTCTTCCAGCTGAAGTTTCGTCTGCGCATCGAGCGCGCCGAACGGCTCGTCCATCAACAGGATCGGCGAGTCCAGCGAGAACGTGCGCGCGAGCGCCACGCGCTGGCGCATGCCCTGCGACAGCGCTTTGGGATAGGCGCTCTCGAAACCCTTCAGGCCGACCTTTTCCAGCAGGTCGAGTGCTCGTGCGCGGCGCTTCTCAGCCGGCACTCCGCGCACCTCAGTGCCGAGTTCGGCATTGCTGAGCGCCGTGCGCCATGGCGCGAGCGCGTCACGCGCCAACATGTAGGCGAGATCGTGGCTGCCCCTGACCGGCGGCTTGCCGTTCACGAGCAGCGTGCCGCGACCCGCGCCCGACGGCAAAAGGCCGGCGGCGAAGTTCAACAGCGTGGTCTTGCCGCAGCCGGAGGGGCCGACGATGGAGACGAATTCGCCGGGCGCGATGTTCAGCGAGAATTCCGACACCGCTGTCAGCTTGGCGGCTTCGAACACCACCGACACCTTGTCGAAGATGATCGAGCCCGGAGCAGGCTTTGCTACGGCACCGGCGCTGGCCCTCATCTGCGTTGTGTTCATGGCCATATTCATGGTTTGATCTTTCGCTCGAGCCCGCATCAAGGCGTCTGTGGCGCCTTGTCCCACAACACCCGCTTGGCCTCGACCTTCACGTCGATGATCTTGTTCTCGAGGCTGAAGTCCATGATCTCCTGCAGCGCCGAGACCTTGACCTTCAGGTCCTTGCTGTAGGCGGGGATCACGCTCTTGATCCAGTTCCTGCGTATCTCATCGGCGCCTGCCATCTCCCCGAAGGAGATGATCGGCGTGTAGATCTTGACGAGCTCGTCGAAGTTCTTCGGATCGTTGAACCAGGCGGCCGCGTCGGTCATCGCCGCGTTGAACGCTTCCATCAGCTTCGGGTTACTCTCCACCATTTCCTTGCGCGCAGCGAATACGATGTTGGCGCCGATCGTCGCTTTCACCGACTTCGGACCTTCGCCGATTGTCATGTCGATCACCGTCTCGCAGGTCTTGTTGAATTGACACATCTGGGTCAGCGGCTGGTACATGATCGCCGCATCGATCTGCTTGCCGATGACGAGCGCGGTATAGGTGGTGTTCGGTGCGCCCACTGCAACATACGTCACATCTTCCGGATTCAAGCCGGCGTCCTTGAGCATGGCGTTGAAATACTTCTCGTTCGAGCTGCCGCGCGCGGCGACGCCGATCCGCTTGCCTCTGAAGTCATTCATGATCGCCGGATAGCCCTTGTCGCGGCTGGGCATCGGTACGTCTTTGCGGACGCTGATCGAGAGCACGTTCGCCGGTAGGGCGGTGCCGACAATGACAACCTCAGCGCCCGCCACCACCGCTGCGCCAACGAGATCCGCGCCGCTATTCGTGAAGTCGATGCTCTTGCCGACCAGCGCCTGGAGGCCGAGCGAGGTCGAATTGATTATCTTGATCTCGCACTTGAAGTTGTACTTCTCGCAGAAGCCTTTCTCCTTGGCGATGATCGCATGCATGTTGCCGGTCGTGCTGGCGTAGTTCTGGATGCCGACCGTTTCGCCGTTGGCGCGCGGCGTTTGTGCCGCAGCCTGGCCTGAGATAGCGGCAAGTGCGATAGCTGAGGCGGTGCACAAACTGAATCTGAATGACTGGCTTTTCATTTCTTACCTCCCGATGCGTTGTTATGACTGCCTGCTTCAGATGAACTGGTTCACCTCGAGCATGTTCGCGGAGGGATCCTGGAGATAGATCTGATACATCCTGTCCATCGCATACACTTTGGCGTCAGATATGAGCACGCCGTCCCGTTCAAGGCGGGCCTTTACGGCATGCACATCGCGCACCGAGAATGCCGGGTGTCCGCCGACTGTCGGGTTGTGCTCGAGGCTGTACCGGCTGGGGAAGCGTGGGTCGGCGCGAACGATGTGAATGCCGCGGTTGAAGTCGCCAACGGACAAAAGGGAAACCATTGACGGATCCACGACGACGTCACCAGCAGCAGCCGGAGCTTGCCAGCGACCTTCGGTCATGCCGGCGATTTCGACATAGAATGCGGCTGCTTCTCGCACGTCGCAGGCCTCTAGATTGACATGATGGATCCCCCATCCCCAGTCGTGCACCAAAGACTGAATGGCGTGGTCTGTTGGCCCACCCGTCGATCTCTGACAGAAGGCCACGACATTCATCGCCGGATCGATCGTGTAAATGGCGGATGCGTCAAAGTCGCCAGGCAGGGCATGCACGTAAGGTATCGCCGCTCTGTCCAGTCGGCTCGCGATTCCATTCAATTCGTCCGTGTCGAAAGCGACATGGCGAGTGCCTGCCGATCCGTGCAATTCCGACGCAGTTCTATTGAGCAGCCTCGGCGGCTTTCTGATTCGCAGGCCCCGACTGCCACTGCCGAAAGCGATCGTCTGATCGGCGACTTTAACGGGTCGGCCTAACCCGATATAGGATTCAAAGAATTTCTGTGCCTCCGCTAGATCGTGCGTTGCAAGGGACACTCGATGGATCGCTGAAATCGTCACTGCAACTCCTCCTGACCATATTGTTTGGTTAGCTTTGGACTGATGCCACCCCCGCCAGCGCCAGCGGCCGGAAGCCACAACAGTAAGTTCCTGGTTGGATCGTCGGCGCGACTTGCCCTGGTGGTGAACCGGATCCAGCCTGGAAAGCGACGCGCCGAGGTGATCTGCAGCCATTGATCCCCAAAAGCAGACCGGCAGCCAGTGGCTTGACGCATCGTTCCGCTGTATGGAACGAGGGAGAAGCGCGGCTTAAGGGCCAAACAGCATTATTGAGGAGGACCACATGACTTCCGGATCTCCCGTCGAGGCGGTTCGACGCGCCTTCGCGCTTTTGGAAGAGCTGAACCGCCAGCGTATCAACAGCGTTCAACATCTGCACAAGGCAACCGCTCTTCCGAAGTCGACCATCGTACGCCTGCTGGAGACTCTTCGGTTGCTCGGCTACGTGGCGAACGATCCACGACAGGGGGGCTACCAGGTGACCTCGGGGGTTCGCACACTAAGCTCAGGCTTCCATGGTGATCCGCTGGTGGTCGAGGCGGCTCGTTCTTGGGCGATCGAATTCACCCGCCGGCACAAGCTTCCGATCGGCATTGCCGTGTTCGATCGGGACGCAATGGTTGTGCGGTTCTCGACAACGCGGGAAAGTCCGATGTCACCATTTCACGCGACCGTTAACATGAGGCTGCCGCTTATGACGCGTGCGATGGGCCGCGCCTATATCGCGTTCTGTCCCACAGCGGAGCGTAATTACATTCTTGGTGTCCTCGCTCGCTCGGCTCATCCCGAGGATCGGGCCGCACGCGACCCGGAGGAGGTTCGCGAAATCATTGCGCGCGTGCGGCGCAACGGCTTCGCGGAACGATCGCCTGATGTCCCGCCGAAGTCAGCGAACACCTTCAGTGTTCCCATACGCCACGGACGCAAGGTTCTTGCCACCCTCGGAGTGAGTTACTTCATTTCGGCGATGCCGAAGACGAAGGCCATAGCATCTTACGTCCCTCCGCTTTTAGATCTGGCCAAAAAGATCGAAAAGAGCGTAGCGGATCTGACAAGAGTTCAGTGAGCAATTGACTGCGCTGAAGGGGCGAGGCGCCGGCAAGAGCAAGAGACCGAATTGCGTTAGATGTCGGGGGCCATGATTGGGCGAGATGCAGAGGCGGTAGCGGTCGCCGAGCACTTACATGGTCCCACTAAGACACACAGAAACTAAGCGAGCTATTTCGCGAGAACGGTGGAGCCGATCCTGCGAGAACGCCACTCAATCTTATTGCGCGTGCCGCGGCCTCTCCCACTGCCGTCGCTCTTGCCGCGCGGCTTGCCGGTCTCGTTCGCCTAGCCAATCACCGCGTGCTGGTTCAATGCGACTCGCTGGCGTAGCGAGAGCCGGGTGTCCTGATCTCCTGCAACTCGCGTTCCGTGAATGGAAAGGTCACGACAAAGGATGTGCCTTCATCATCAAACCAGTGACCAATCCGACCACCCAGGCTCCTGGCAAGATTGTGCGCGATCCTAAAGTCGCGCACCGGGCTCGCTCTCGCCATTCCCAACCCGTTGTCCGAAACCGCGCAATGAATTAAGCTGCCTTCCCACGTCAACTCAATACTTATCTTGCCCTCTCGAGTGCCGAAGAAGCAAGCGTGACGCACCGCGTTTGTTACAAGCTCTTTCGCGAGCAGCCCCAGTAACCAGCAGCGCCCGGTTTCGAGCGGCAAAGTAGCCGCTGAAATGATCAGATAAATCTTCAGTCGATGCACTCTGGATGGATTGACTGCCCAACCGACGTTGCAGAGATACTCCGCAGCATCGACCAACTTGTCGCGATCCGGCATGGCCAACACTACGTGGGCATGCCGGAGCTCAACGAAATCGTTCGGTGCCGTCTTGACATCTGGGCTTTCGGACTGGACGGCTGGGATAGAGACGAGATTGATCGCGGCAAACTGGTCTGCGACGGTTCTCACGACGGACATCCCTTTTCGAATTCGAGTGTGGGAGAGAGGAGATCCCTGCCAGTAGATAATTATCATCGTGGACTGGAAATCGATTCGACGAAGATACTGTTCACTAAGCGTTGGCTTAGCGCCGGCAAGCGGGTCTGAACTTAGCAGTCGGACGCGGGTCAGACGTCGGTACGAAAACGAAGATCTCGTCCTGCGTGTGCTCGTGCCTCGGCGGCGGGCGCTCATTCCGAGCCTGGTTCCGAAGTGATGTGTATCCTTATCGGTCGCGGGACGGCTGTCTGCGTATGCCCTTCTTCGCCATACTCAACTAATACACGAACATCCGAGGGAGCGTCGCCGGCTTTCCTAGAGCCTCGGTAAACGAGGCGCCACGACGTCGGCAATTGCCGTGTCGACTGGTGGCCGCTCGATGGAGCCGCCTTTTCAGTTCTACCCCTGATGCAGCACTTTCCCATTTCAAGTGGGGTAGGATTTTAACCCCACAAGATCCATTGGATAATCTTCTAATGGATTTGACTAGCGTCATTGGAAAGATTACTAATCGATGAACTTAGGAATGATTCCATGGCGACACCAGGCGAGCTTTGCAAGAAGGCCGCCGAATTACTCGGACTCGAGCCAAACGTAACCGCAACCGCATGGCGCATCCTGAGGGACAACATGGAGGTGACCACGGGCGGTCGCGGTCGTAGTGCTGCACATTGCGTGGCCTCGGATGCTGCAAAGCTCCTGATTGCGTCGGTCGGTAAGCTGCCTCTTCTCAGCACCTACAAAAGCTGGGGTCGGTACTCGCGGCTACCGGCTTGGACTGGACAATACATCTCGGCGCGGGCGCCCGACGGAAATGTTGGCGTTCAATGGGAAATCGATGTCCCAGAATTGATGGCGCTAGAGGAAAGTCACACCTTCGGCGACGGCCTCCAGGCACTCATGGAAGCCGCCGTCTCAGGTTCCTTACAGAAAAGTCTCGAAATTGGTTCAGCCGTCGTCACCCCTCGCCTCGAAGTGCGACTTTCAGGACCACTTCCACAGGCTGGCATCTCGATTTCGTTAGAGTGTGGTCAGCGTTCTTTCTCCAATGCGGTCGCCTATGCAGACTTTCCGAAATGCGACGTCAACATGTCCAAGTTGTTTGATTGGATAGACAGCACACCTCCGTCTCTGGGAGAGCACAGCGATCTTCAAACCACCCTCAGTTTTGGCTCTCATACAATACTTACTTTGGGCGCGTTACTCCGATCCGAGAAAGTCTCGCAATGACCCCATCAGAAGTTGGAGGAATACATGGAAGCGTTTATCGAACCCAATTGAGGCGAGTGAAAGCTCGCGGGCGCGGCACCTTCAAACATCAAGACACAATGCCCACGCAGCTCCGCTGCGGGACAAACACTGAAGGCTCCAAACGCAAGCAGCGGGGCCAATGATGGCACGTCAGCTCGCCCTTCCACCGACGCTGGCGCCTCGGCTGATTTGCCGAGAGGCTGCGGCGGCATACGTATCGGTGGCCCCAAATACGTTCGATACAATGGTGCGCGAAGGCAGAATGCCCAAGCCGCGCGTGCTGACCGCAGGTCGGAAAGCCTGGGACGTCCGGTTGCTCGATCAAGCCGTCGACGGACTGCCTTTGGAAGGCGAAGATGTCGGCACCGCTAACGACGGCTGGGATAATTAGAGATGCGCCGCAAATTACCGCCGAATGTCGAAAAGAACGTGGTCAAGGGACACGTCTACCTGTCTTATCGTGTTGGGAAGGGACCGCGGATCAAGCTGCCCAGCGACCCAACGTCAGATGAATTTAAATTGGCGTATGTCGCTGCCGTTGCCGGCAATACTGCAGCCAGGCCGACGCCGGCTAAAGACGCGCCGCGATCGATCGGTGCTCTTGTAACGTCGTACCTGAGTGGCGACAGGTTTTTGTCGCTCGGGCTCGGAAGTAAGGCTGGTTATCGCGGTCGTATGGATCAAATTCGCCGCGATCACGGTCACCGCGCTGTTTCAGGGCTGACGAAAGAACGGATCGAAGAAAAAATTCTGCGGCCGCTCCACAACCGGCCGGGCGCGAAGATCGACACCCTGAAGAAGCTTCGCATCCTGATCCGACACGCGAAGGATGATTTGAAGTGGCTGGCGGTGGACCCTTCCGAGGGCATTAAGCGCGGCAAGTCAAAGGAAATCCGCGCTTGGACGGATGCCGAAATGAAGGCCTTCGAGAACCGATGGGCATTCGGCACAAAGCAGCGCGCAGCTTACGAATTGATGCTCAACGTTGGCACCGCTCGCATTGACACCCACCTGACGACGTGGGTGCAAGCCGACGCTGACGATTTCGAGTACACTAGGCAAAAGACCGGGGTTCCAGTCCTAGTCGAGAAAGCGCAGTCACTTTGCGCCGCCCTCAGAGCACTTCCTCGAAAGCACGTCTGCATCTTGACGACCGAATGGGGCAGGCCGTTCACAGTCGACGGCTTCAGCGGTTGGATGCGCGATGCGATGACCGACGCCGGGTTGCCGCTCGATTGCCGGCCGCATGGTCTGCGCAAGACTTTTGGTCGCCTCCTCGCAGACGCTGGCGCGACCGCTCACGACATCATGGCCGCACTTGGCCATCTGACTCTGGGCGAAGCTGAGCGCTATACGCGGGAGGCGGACCGTCGTCACGGTGGCCGTCGCGCAATCGTAAAGCTTGAAGACCACAAGGCGAACAGAATTCCCCAAACCTCATCTGTGAGTTTGGGGAGACTGCCAAAAAGCAGAGGAGAATCAAAATGAAGAGAAGATCACTGGCGCTCCCTAGGGGAATCGAACCCCTGTTTCAGCCTTGAGAGGGCCGCGTCCTAACCGCTAGACGAAGGGAGCGTTGGCTGGAGGGAATAGCCGCGAAATCGTCCGGCTGCAAGGCGCTGAAGGCCATGGTTTTGGCGAACTGCGGCGGGCCGGGCGTGATTTTGCCGGTTTGGCATCGAAATCAGGCTTCAGGGCGCCTTCAACTGGGCGATGGCGGCGGCGCCGGCCGAAGGGTCGAGACTGTAGAAGACGGCCCCTGAGAATCCGGAACTCAGTGCGGACTGGGCGCGCATCTGCTGTCCGCTGCCACCGGCATAGGCTTGATTGACGAGGTCCTGTCCGGGGGCGCCCGTCTTTGGGACCCCGATATTAAAGTAATACGCTTTGCCCGCCTCGACCTGCACGTCGGTCTCGAACGCGAGGGATATGCCCGATTGAACCGAAAGCCTGTAGGAACCGGGCGAACGATCGACGAAGATGTAGGAGCCGTTGGTCACCGCCCCAACGGCTTTTCCGTCGACTTTGACTTCCGCCGCCGGAGCCGATCCGCCCAACGCGCCGAGAACGCCCTGCTCGCGCAGGAAGTACATTCTCGCCAGCCGGGAATCCTTTTGCTTGGTTTGAGATTCAATCGCCGAAGTTCCGGCGCATGCCGCCAACTGCAACGCAACGCAGAACGCGATAACAATACGGTGGAGCCGCCCCATTTCCGATCTCAGCTGATGTCCCTTCGACGAAGCTAGATCAAAAGTTGTCTGGATTAGCAATACACCCAGAGGAGTTTCTTCTTCAGACCCTATTGCGATTGGCCGCTGAGCGTTTTGCTGACGAATTTCAGCCTGCCGGCGGGTTTTAGCGTCCTGGCCTCGAACGGGAGGATTTTGGCCACCGGTTGTATCCAGCGTCTCCTCCTCGGCGGTTCAACGCCGGGCGAACGAACTCCTTCGTTGCCGGGCTTCCGCCGTGGCGAGGAAACCGGCCAACCGCCGGAAGCCCTGCTTTCGACAAACGGCAAATCCAAAACACCTGTCTGTGAAGTCACCGCGTCGTTAACGTCTGATAGCATCGCGGCATTCCTGATGCCGAGGGCGCCTCGGCCAAATCGCGAAAGGACATCCGCAAACAGCAAATTGCCTTAACCAGATTGCCTTCACGAAAATTGCCTTTGGGGCAGGGAAACCCGCGCGGCGATCCGAGCGAATGGAAATGTGTTCCGGCTCGCGCCGCAAACAGATCAACAGCTTAAAAAGAGCGAGGGACAGCCATGATCAAGGTGAAGATAAACGGCCAGGAACAAAATTGGGATGGCGATCCGGATCTTCCGTTACTCTGGTTTCTCCGGGATGAGGTGGGACTGACGGGAACCAAATATGGCTGCGGCCAGGCCCTGTGCGGCTCGTGCACCGTCATCATCGACAAGCAGGCCGTGCGCGCCTGCATCACCTCGGTTTCCGACGTAGTCGGCCGCGACGTCACCACCATCGAGGGCCTGCACCCGACCGGCGATCACCCGGTGCAGAAGGCCTGGCGCCAGCTCAATGTCCCGCAATGCGGCTATTGCCAGACCGGCCAGATCATGCAGGGCGCCGCGCTATTGATGGACAATCCAAAACCTTCCCATGACCAGATCCGCGAAGCGATGGCGGGCAACATCTGCCGCTGCGGCTGCTACCAGCGCATCGAGAATGCCGTGCATCTCGCGTCAACGGGGGTGTGATCATGAATATCCTCACCAATCCCAAAAAACTCCGTGGCTTTGAGCGGCACCTCAAGGTCGAGAACGTTTCCCGCCGCAGCATCCTGAAGGGCCTCGGCATCGCCGGCGGCTTTGCGCTCGCGGCGCCCGTGATGTCACGCCCGGCTTTCGCCGCCTATGAGACCGGCGCATCGAAGATGCCGCACGGCACCGTGGTCGATCCACGCGTGTTCGTCTCGATCGCGCCCGACGGCATCGTCACCATCGTCGGCCACCGCGCCGAGATGGGAACCGGCGTGCGCACCAGCCTGCCGCTGATCGTCGCCGAGGAGATGGAAGCCGACTGGTCGCGCGTCCGCGTTCAGCAGGCGCCCGGCAACGAGGCCAAATACGGCAACCAGGATACCGACGGCTCGCGCAGCACGCGGCATTATCTGATGCCGATGCGCCAGATCGGCGCCTCGGCACGCTCGATGCTGGAGGCCGCCGCCGCCAAGCGCTGGGGCGTGCCGGCGACCGAGGTGAAGGCCCGCAATCACGAGGTGGTCCACGCTGCGAGCGGACGCAAGCTTGGCTTTGGCGATCTTGCCGCCGATGCCGCCAAGGAATCGGTGCCCGGCATCGAAGGCTTGAAGCTGAAGGACCAGAAGGATTTCCGCTATCTCGGCAAGGGCCAGATCGGCATCGTCGACCTCAGGGACATCACCGTCGGCAAGGCGCATTACGGCGCCGATATCCGTCTGCCGGGCATGAAATACGCCGTCATCGCCCGTCCGCCGGTAACCGGCGGCAAGGTGAAGTCGTTCGACGCGGCGGAAGCGATGAAGGTCTCTGGAGTCGAGAAGGTATTGGAGGTCAAGGGCTGGCCGTGGCCATCCAAATTCCAGCCGCTCGGTGGCGTTGCCGTGATCGCCCGCAACACCGGGGCTGCGATCAAGGGGCGCGACGCGCTGAAGATCGTCTGGGATGACGGCGCCAACGGCAAATACGACTCGGTCGCCTACCGGGCTTCGCTGGAAGAGGCCGCGCGAAAACCGGGACTGGTGGTGCGCAAGGAAGGCGACGCCGATGCGGCGTTGAAAGGCGCCGACAAGGTGATCGCGGCTGAGTATTATTTGCCGCATCTGGCGCATGTCAGCATGGAGCCGCCGGTCGCGGTCGCCGACGTCAAAGGCGACAGGTGCGAAATCTGGGCGCCGGTGCAAAGTGCCGGGGGCACGCGCGAAGACGTCGCCAAGACACTCGGCATCCCCGACGCCAACGTCACCGTCAACGTCACGCTGCTCGGCGGCGGCTTCGGGCGCAAATCGAAATGCGATTTCGCGATCGAGGCGGCACTGCTGTCGAAGGAACTCGGTGCGCCCGTGAAGGTGCAATGGACGCGAGAGGACGATGTTCGTCACGGCTTCCTGCACACCGTCTCGGTGGAACGCATCGAGGCCGGGCTAGACAAGAGCGGCAAGGTAATCGCGTGGCGGCACCGCAGCGTCGCCCCGACGATTGCCTCGACCTTCGCAGCTGGTGCGAAGCATGAGGCGCCGTTCGAACTCGGCATGGGACTGATCGACAATCCGTTCGAGATCGCCAACCTGCAATGCGAGAATCCGGAGGCGGCCGCGCATACCCGCATCGGCTGGTTCCGTGCGGTGTCGAACATCCCGCGCGCCTTCGCGGTCCAGTCCATGGTCGCCGAAATCGCTTCTGCTACCAAGCGCGACCCGAAGGACATGCTGCTGGAGCTGATCGGATCGCCGCGCCTCGTCAACCTGTCGTCGGTGAAGGACCCCTGGAACTACGGCGAGCCCTATAGCAGCTATCCGATCGACACCGCCCGCCTTCGCAAGGTGGTCGAGCTCGTCGCGGACAAGGGCGGCTGGGGACGGTCCGTGCCGAAAGGCCACGGGCTCGGCATCGCCGTGCACCGGAGTTTCGTCAGCTACATCGCGACCATCGTCGAGGTCGCCGTTGACGACAAGGGCAAGTTCACGGTGCCCAGGGTCGATACCGCGATCGATTGCGGAACCTATGTCAATCCGGAGCGCATCGAATCCCAGATCGAGGGCGCTGCGATCATGGGGCTGAGCCTTGCCAAACATGGCGAGATCACCTTCAAGGACGGCAAGGTGCAACAGGGCAATTTCGACGATTTCCCTGTGATCCGGATGGACGAGTCACCGCTGGTGACCCACGTCTATATCGTGCCGCCGGGGCCCGACACGCCGCCCAGCGGCGTCGGCGAACCCGGCGTGCCGCCGTTCGCGCCGGCGTTGATCAACGCGATCTTCGCCGCCACCGGAAAGCGCATCCGGAGCCTGCCGATCGGCAAGCAACTGGAGGCGTGACAAGGAACGTTAAAGGGCTGTGGCCGTTTTCATCGATCTGACAGGAGCTAGGTCGATGAAAATGTCGATGAAAATCACGATGGTGAGGTTAGGGACGCTCGCGGCAGCCATGCTGTCGGGCGTCCTTCTTTTTGACATGCAGGCAGCGAACGCCCAGACCAACGCCGCGCCGGACACAACGGCAACCCGGCCGGCAAAAACGCCGTCAGGCCAGACTTCGATTCCAAGCAGCGGGCCAGCAGCCACGACGACGCAAACCACCGGCGAAGCCAGCCGGGATCCGACCATCAAGCAGATGAACGAAACCGAAAAGTCGAAGGTCGATTCCAAGGGCAAATGACTTGAAATAGAAAGCGGCGGGTTGAACCCGCCGCTCTCCAGACCGCTCTATCCGCCGATTTGTTCGGCCGTCACTTCTTGACGGCGAATACCCAGACGACGCCGCCTTGCGGCACGTTGTTCTCGACACCCACGTTATTCTGCGTCGCCAGCGCGTCCTGGATGCGTTGTGCATCCACGCCCCAACCGGACTGCACGGCGATATATTGCGTGCCGTCGACCTCATAGGCGATCGGCATGCCCACGATGCCGGAGTTGGTCTTCTGCTCCCACAACTTCTCGCCCGTCTTGGCGTGGTAGGCACGGAACATGCGGTCGTTGGTGCCGCCAACGAAAACGAGGTCACCCGCCGTCGCAGTCACCGAGCCGAACAATTGCGATTTGGGGAAATTCTGCTGCCAGACCTTTTTCCCGGTGGCCGGATCCCACGCCTGCAGTTCGCCAAAATGATCAGCGCCGGGGCGAACCTTCAGGCCGATGTCCTCGGGCTTGGTGCCGAGCCAAAGCTGGCCCGCAACCAGCGGCACTTTCTCGCCGGTGAAGCCGCCGCAGAAATTCTCGTTGGCGGGCACGTAGACCAGGCCGGTCTTCTGGCTATAGGCCGCCGACGGCCAATCCTTGCCGCCCCACAGTGACGGACAGAACTCGACCCGCTTGCCAATCACCGGCTTGTGCGCGGGATCGACGATCGGCCTGCCGGTCTCCGGCTCGATTCCTTTCCAGACGTCGGTGTGAACAAAGGGCCAGCCGCTGACGTAGTTGATCTTGTCCGCCTTGCGCTCGAGCACCCAGAAGATCGCGTTGCGGCCGGGATGAATCAGGCTCTTGATGGTGCGACCGTCCTTTTGCAGGTCGACCAGCATCGGCGCCTCGACCTCGTCCCAGTCCCATGAATCGTTCTGATGGTACTGGAAGTATGTCTTTATCCTTCCGTTCTCGGGGGCGAGCGCGAGCACCGAGGTTGAGTAGAGATTGTCGCCGGGATGAGTATTGCCCGGCCAGGGTGCGGCATTGCCGGTGCCCCAATAGATGGTCTTGGTTTCGATGTCGTAGTTGCCGGTCATCCAGGCCGGCGCGCCGCCCGATTTCCAGTCGTCACCGGTCCAGGTTTCGTGCCCGGGCTCGCCTGGACCCGGAATCGTAAAGGTGCGCCACAGTTCCTTGCCGTTCTCGGCATCGTACGCGACAACATATCCGCGCACGCCGAATTCACCACCGGAACCGCCGACGATCACCTTGCCGTCGACGATCAGCGGCATCAGCGTCAGGTACTGACCCTTCTTGTAGTCCTGAACCTTGGTGTCCCACAGCACCTTGCCGGTCTTGGCGTCGAGCGCGACGACGTGATCGTCGGTGGTCGCGAGATACAACTTGTCCTGCCACAATCCGACGCCGCGGTTGGTCGGATGCAATTGAAAGAGATCGTCGGGAAGCTGGCGCTTGTATCGCCAGTACTCGTCGCCAGTCTTGGCATTGAGCGCGATCACCTGCCCCGCAGGCGTCGCGACGAACATCACGCCACAGTTGACGATCGGCGGCGCCTCATGGCCTTCGACCACACCGGTCGAGAAGGTCCATACCGGCGTGAGGTCCTTGACGTTCGAGGTGTTGATCTGGTCGAGCGGGCTGTAGCCCTGCCCGTCATAAGTCCTGCGATACAGCATCCAGTTGCCGGGTTCGGGTTTTTCGAGGCGGGCCGACGTCACCGGGCTGTAATTCTCGATCGGTCCAGCGCCGGCGGCGGCTGAGACAAGGCACGTGAATGCGACAGAGCTCGACAATAACCATTGTTTCGCGGTCATGAGACGCAACCTCCCTGTTTTGTTTTTTTTCATTCATTCCATGGTCGTGCGAAAACCCGATGCGGCTTCATCCCCGCGTTAGGTACCTACCTTTCCGATGAATGTTGCAGTGACGGTGAGGGCACCATCGGAGATCGCCAGCGGAAGCGCCGCCAGTCGCCGCGGCGCCGGCCCGAACAGGACTTTTGCGCTTTCCCGCGGATCATATTCGGAGTTGTGGCAGGCACATTTGAACACGAGCTTGTCGCCCGAGGCCTGTTTCACCCAGCCGGTGACGGGGCATCCCGTGTGCGAACAGATCAGCGAATAGGCGACGATGCCGTCGGCGCTGCGTGATCGCGTGTCGTCGTCCAGCTCGGCTGGATCGAGCCTGACCACCAAAAGCTCGTTCAACCGCGAGCCCTTGCGGATCACGGCGGTCTTGGGGTCCTTTGGCCAGGCGCGCACGGGAGGCCCGCCGAGCTTCAAATCCTCGGGCTTGATGACCTCGCCCGCGCGGTCCCCTTCCGAGAAAACGAGCGTGTCGGCTTTTTGCGGCCGCAGATTGCTGCCGGGCTGATCATCCTCCGCAACGGAGGGCTCTGGAGCAGCAAGACAGGCGCAAGTCGCAAGCGCCGTCAGCAACATCGCGCGCCGCGTCGGATCGGAACATGAAACCGCGCCATCGTGTTCGACGATGTCGTCGATGGGAACCGCGGCGCTGGGGTTGGATTCCGACATGACGCAAGCTGAGCGTGCAACTCAGCCAAAAAAATGGCGAGCGTCCAACTTGCCAGCGTTGCTGCTACGCGAAAAATCACCTTGCATTCTGAAGTTGAGTTCGACGAGCGGCCGTTGATCGCTCCGCTCAGGGCTCGCTCACGAACTTCAGCTGCCCTGCAGGTTTCAGCGTCTTTGCATCAAATGTGCGGATTTCAGTTACGCCGCCGATATCGAGGGTCACGACCAGCCGGTCGCCGGCGACGCCGGTGGAGACGATACGGGCGCCTTTCGGCAGCGTCGCCGTGGTATCTGATATCGCTGCGGGGCTTCCCTCGCTGCGATAAAGACGATAGCCGATGGCGGTCAGGACGATGGCGACGGCGAGCGCCGAGGTCAGGCCTGCGATCAGCATCATCCGCCGCACCCGCGCAAACAGCGCGGCCTGTTCGGGGGTCGGTTCGGGCGCAACGGTTTCAGTCATGCAAAGGCTCTTCTTTGGAACAAGTCACGTCTTCGAATAACGGCGAGAGGCTGGAGGTCACGGTCGGCGGCGACGAAGGATCGCCCCGGCTCGACCGTGTGCTCGCGGTGCTTCGCCCCGAACTGTCGCGGTCCCGCCTGAAGGCGTTGATCCTCGCCGGTTCCGTCACCGCCAAGGGCACCCCCATTCGCGACCCCGCTTATCATGTTGCCAAAGGCGATACGATCACAATCGACGTCCCGGAGGCCACCCCGCCCGAGCCAAAGGGCGAGGATATCGCGCTCGATATCGTGTTCGAGGATGAGGACATTATCGTCATCGACAAGCCAAAGGGCCTGGTCGTGCATCCCGCTGCCGGCCATGAAACCGGCACGCTCGTCAACGCGCTGATTGCCCATTGCGGCGCAAGCCTTTCCGGCATCGGCGGCGTCCGCCGCCCGGGCATCGTGCACCGGCTCGACAAAGACACGACGGGGTTGATGGTCGTCGCCAAAAACGACCGCGCGCACCAATCACTCACGGCGCAATTCGCCGACCATGGCCGTACCGGCCCAATGCGGCGCGGCTATATGGCCTTTATCTGGGGCGTGCCGAACCGCCAGCGCGGCACGGTCAATGCGCCGATCGACCGGCATCCCTTTGCCCGCGAGAAAATGGCGGTCCGCGACAGCGGCCGTGAAGCGGTTACTCATTGGGAGTTGCAGGCGGCCTTCAATGGTCGGGACGGCAAACCGGTCGCCTCACTGCTGGCCTGCCAACTCGAGACCGGACGGACCCATCAGATCCGGGTGCATCTTTCCCATATCGGCCACCCCCTGATGGGCGACGCGGTCTATGGCCCGCACTTCAAGACCAAGGCCGGCCAGCTCCGGCCTGGAGGTCAGACGGCCTTGGCCGCCCTCGGCCGGCAGGCCCTGCACGCCTACCTGCTTACCTTGGAGCATCCCCGGACCGGAGAGCTTTTGCACTGGGAAGCGGCTTTGCCGGAGGATTTGCTTCTCTTGAAAGGCGCCCTCGAAGCGGCGCTATGACGCAGCCGATCCAGAAAAGCGTTGCTATGACAACAGGTTATAGCTGGCACACGGGGACGTGACGTCAGCAATCCTTCCCTATTGGCCCCCATTTGGTGTATGTTGCACCTGCGTTGAATATCCAACGCGGAACATCGCAGCCCGGCTGGCTTTAACACAGCGGCCGTCTGCCGGGCCCGCCGCTATCGGGGGCCTGAACCACTGGAGGGCGCTAAATGGCCCGTACAGCTACGTTACCGGTTCTCAATGGAGAATCCGGTCTTTCCCGGTACCTCGCCGAGATCCGCAAATTTCCGATGCTGGAACCCCAGCAGGAATACATGTTCGCCAAGCGTTGGCGTGAACATGACGATCGCGACGCGGCACATCACCTTGTCACCAGCCATCTCCGGCTCGTCGCCAAGATCGCCATGGGCTATCGCGGCTACGGCCTGCCTATTTCCGAGGTCGTCTCGGAAGGCAATGTCGGCCTGATGCAGGCGGTCAAGCGGTTCGAACCCGAAAAGGGCTTCCGACTCGCTACCTACGCCATGTGGTGGATCAAGGCGTCAATACAAGAGTACATTCTGCGTTCCTGGTCGCTCGTGAAAATGGGCACCACCGCGAACCAGAAGAAGCTGTTCTTCAACCTGCGCAAGGCGAAGAGCAAGATCTCCGCGCTGGACGAAGGCGATCTCCGCCCCGATCAGGTGGCGATCATTGCCAAGCGCCTCGGCGTGACGAATCAGGACGTGATCGACATGAACCGCCGCCTCGGTGGCGACGCGTCGCTCAACGCTCCGATCCGCGACGACGGTGAAGCCGGCGAATGGCAGGACTGGCTGGTCGATAACTCGCCCAACCAGGAAGCCATCATGGCTGAACACGAGGAGTTCGATCATCGCCGGCAGGCGCTGAACGGCGCCATCGGTGTGCTCAACCCGCGCGAACGCCGCATCTTCGAGGCGCGGCGTCTGGCGGAAGAGCCGATGACGCTGGAAGACCTCGCCGCCGAATTCGGCGTGTCGCGCGAGCGCGTGCGACAGATCGAGGTCCGTGCTTTCGAGAAGGTGCAGTCGGCCGTCAAGGGCACGATTGCCCGGCAGGAAGCCGCCGTGCTCGAAGCCGCGCACTAATTTCGCGGCCAAGACAATGAACGACGAAAGCCGGCGGCAACGCCGGCTTTTTTGTTTTGGGGGGTGCTGGTTCTACACCTCCGCTGTCGTCCCCGCGAAGGCGGGGACCCATACGCCGCAGCCGATGTGAGAGGGGCAGTGTTAGTTGCCTTTCTTACCACGTCGCATCAATGAATATTTGTGGCTATGGGTCCCCGATGTGCAATTGCACATCTGAGCTTAAGGCCGGGACGACGAACTCACTAATACGCCGCAGATAATCCTCGATACTGACTGGTGGACTGGTTCAACGTGCTCCGGCAGCGCGCCGAGACTGAGAGCTTATTCGCCCCACTCCCGCGCCAGCTTTGCAAGCTCGCAGCCTTCGCAATACCGGGCGTCCTTGAAGTCGATCCAGTTATGCGCATAGACCCGCGTCAGCGGGATGCCGTAACGCGTGCGCAGTACCTTGACCAGGATGCGCCACGCCGCCACCTGCGCCTCGGTGGGGCCGCGCGTCACGTCGGGAAAATTGCCGGCGAATTCCACGCCGACCGAATTGTTGCCGACCACCTGACGAAAGGTCGGACCGTTGTCGATGTATTTGTTGTCGTTGCGGTTGCCGCCGTCGCCGTGGGTCGGCACCAGATTTTCCGGCACCGCCCAGTACACGGTGCCGTCGGTTTCGACCCAGACCATGACGCCGCGCCGCGTCGGATTTTTGAATTGCGCCTGCGCACCGCCGCGGGCCGAGCCGGCCGGGCCTTCGGTCTGGTGCACGATGATGTTGCGCCAGGGATGCGCCTTTGCAAGGTCGCCCCATGGCGCCAGCCAGACCATCTTCAACCCCGGAATCTCGGGCGTGCCGGACGATCGCGCGATGGTGGCGAGGTCGGGCGTTTGGGCAGCAGCGGGAAGAGCGAACGCGATGGCGCAGAGCGCAATCGCAAGGCGGCGGAGCTTCATACGCTAAGGATCCAATGACGATCCCTTGAGTAACATGGTTCAGGCGCGCTTGCGCAAGCTCGCATCCGCCAGCACGGATATTTCGATCCCGGGCGCCAGCGGCGGCGCGGGCTCGTAGGTCGCAAAGCAGTTTCGGCCGCCCTTCTTGGCGTCGTAGAGCGCGTGGTCGGCGGCCGCAATCAGACGGTCGGGGAACGCCCCCATCTCCCGGGTCCACTGTGCGACGCCGATCGAGACCGAGATCGGAATATCCTTGCCCATGCATTGCTCGGCATCGGCGCGGCATACTTCCAGTACCCGGCGCGCGATCATCGCGCCCTCGCGCAAGGTCGAGGACGGCAGCACGATGCAGAACTCGTCGCCGCCCGACCGCGCCAGCATGTCGCCGGGGCGCAGGCGGGTTTGCGCCATCAGGGTGAAATGCTGCAGGCAGGCGTCGCCGGCGGCGTGACCGTAGGTGTCGTTGATGCCCTTGAAGCCGTCGAGGTCGATCACCAGCAGCGCGAACGGCTGGTTGCTGCGCTCCGAGCGGGCGCATTCCTCGGTCAGGCGCTGCACCAAATGGCGGCGGTTGCCGACGCCGGTGAGGTCGTCGAGCAGCGCCAGATCGGCGACTTCGCTGCGCAGATGGTCCATCGCCATCAGCAGGAAGCCGAAATTCAGCGCCATCGACAGGAACACCATCACCAGGATCATACCCGACTGCACCGGGCTGAAATGCATGTAGTTGACATTGCCGACGATGCCGCCGACCAGCCGGACTCCATAGATGGCGATGATGAGGCTGGCGACGATGGCAGCCAGCCGCGCACCCGGATTGACGCGGCCCTGATGCGGGGTCAGCAGCAATTTGATGCTCAGCGCCAGCGGAAGAACCTGGGCGATGGTGAAGATGGTGATGCGCGCCGGCGCGCTGTCATAGGCGAACATGAAAAAGGAAAGGCCGGCGAAGCTCAGCCCCATGACCAGCCAGGTGGCGCGCCACGACACCGGCTTTTCGAAGAATTTCTGAACGCCCATCGCGGCGAGGCAGAGCGCGAGAATCATCGCGGTGCCCGCGATGAGCAGCGGCCAGAGTGCGTCGGTCATGACGCGCAGCATCGCCACGGCCGCGCCTGCCGCCGCCACGAACGAGGAGCCGGTCCAGTATCGCGCGGCATAGAACGACGGATAGCTGCGGATCACGTAGGCCCAGATCAGACCCAGCGCGAGAAAATTGATGACGAACACCGTCCACAGCGTCGGAACGCTCAGCATCGCCTGTCCGGGACGTTTGCGGCCCCGTCTCCCCTGTTAGATCGCCCCATCAGATCGCTCAAGGCTTGCACCTCCGCGGGCGTTTCCCCGATCGACAATCCCCGTTGTCTTACGGACAAGGTGCGCCCTTCTCGCTTAACGGACTCTCACCGTCGCCGGGTAATCAATACCGTGGTTTTAAATTGATGAAGAGCGCGCGCGTTGGGGCATCGTTAAGCATGATGCGCGCCGCGCGATCGGTGTTGCGAACGGCATTTCGGCGGAAAAGCACATCAAAATGCATAACACCTGTGGATAACGTGATGACGGCGACGTGACAGCACGCGGCAGCGCGCCGCGAATCTGTTGCAATTGCAATCGAGGATGTTGCGAGGTTGGCCCTCCGCCAAGCATGCCTCGGAGTCGCGTTTCAATCCATTAAAACCTTGAGAGGATTTACTATGGCTAAGAAAGCGAAGAAGGCGAAAAAGGTGAAGAAGGCGAAGAAGGCCAAGAAGTCGAAGAAGTGAATTTTGGCCCGGGTGGGGCGCTCAGTTCCGCCCGGGCTTCCACCTTCGAGGCCCCACTTTCAAAGCTCGACTTTCAAGGCTCTACTTACGTTCAAGGCTTCCACTTTCAAGCCTCCCAATTGCAAAACCATTCGATTTCGAAAGCAGCGGGCCTCGGGCCCGCTTTTTGTTTCCGGGGTCATCGCCCGGCTTGACCGGGCGATCCAGTACACACCGACAGACCTTGAGTCCTGGATGCCCCGGTCAAGCCGGGGCATGACGAAAACATCTATCTCTCCGCAAACGCCAGCTTCGCGCCGAGCGCGGCAAATCCCGCCGCAAAGCTGCGGCGCAGCCAGGCCATCACCCTCGGCCGGGTGATGACGCGGTCGCGGACGCCGGCTGCGAACAGGCCGTAGAGCGCGAACACCGCAAACGTCATCGCCATGAAGACCCCGCTCAATTCCAGCATCCGCGCCAAGGGATAGGCCTCGTCCACCGCGATGAACTGCGGCAGGAAGGCGAGGAAAAAGATCGAGAGCTTTGGGTTGAGGATGTTGATCAGGACCGCCGTGACGATCACCCGCCGGCTCGATCGCCCCGGCGCCGGCCGGGCGTCGATGGCAAGCACACCGGTTTCGCGCAGCGCCTGCCAGGCCATGAAGAGCAGATAGACCACGCCGCACCATTTCAACACCGCGAACGCCAAAGCGCTGGTATGCAGCACGGCCGCAAGCCCGAGCATCGCCGCCAGCATCTGCGGCAGGATCCCGAGCGTGCAGCCGAACGCGGCGGCGATCGAGGCGCGGCCGCCTTGCGTCAGCGCCACCGCCAGCGTGTAGAGCACGCCGGTGCCGGGGGATGCGACCACGATCAGCGTGGTGAGCAGGAAGGATAGTGTCATGGACCGGCCCCATCGGCTGCGAGCATGGCCGGCCATATCATGGCGCGGCCGGTCGCGGAAGCAGCGCAGCCGCACCGCTGGGATCACGAAGCCGTGCTGGCTACCGGGTCAAGCCCGGCCATGACAGATGATGGGTCGATGGCCACTACGCCTCGCCCATCCGGCTCCAGGCGATCGACATCCTTTCCGCCTCGCGGATCACATCCAGCGGCGCCCAGGGCTTCGCCCAGAATCTGGCGCCATCCGGCAGCTGCTGCCGCAGCGGTTTGCCTGAGGTCACGATCACATCGATGTCCGGATTGAATTTCTTGGCGACATGCGCGAGCTCCACGCCGTTCTTGTGGCCGGCGAGCTGGACGTCGGTCATCATCAGGACGAGGCTCGCCCCCGCCTCCTCCAGCACCAGTTCGGCGGCCTCCGCGCTTTCGCACTCGATCACGTCCATGTCGCTTTCTTCCAGCAACAGGCAGATCATTTCGCGCTGCATCGGATCGTCTTCGACAACGAGTGCGGTCGCACGAAAGGGTTTTGATTGTCCCATGAGTCGCCCTCCTGAATGGGTATTCATCAACCTAACGGGGGTTAAAGCCGAAAATCGCTTTATGTTCGGTTCCAATTTGCGAAAGATGCGGGAACCCGCGCCGCAATGCGCGCCTGCCTGTTTTCTCATCTGTCGGAGCTGACCTCGCATGACTGCCATCAATGGATCGGCCGCCGCCGTGACCGGCGCGGCCAGCGGCATCGGCCGCGCCCTGGCGCTTGAACTGGCCGCGCGCGGCTGCGATCTGGCGCTCGCCGACCGCGACGAGGCCGGACTGCAGCAGGTCGCCGCCGAGATCGCAAAAGCGCACCAGCGCAAGGTCTCGACGCACCGCGTCGATGTCGGCGAGCCGGGCCAAATCGCGGAATTCGCTGAAGCCGCCAGCGCCGCGCATCCCAGGCTGAACATCGTGATCAACAATGCCGGCGTCGCATTGCTCGGCCAGTTCAGCGAGATCGAGCAGGCGCAGATGGACTGGCTGTTCAACATCAATTTCTGGGGCACGGTGCACGGCACGCGCGCGTTCCTGCCGATTCTGGCGAAGCAGCGCGAGGCGCATATCGTCAATCTCTCCTCGATCTTCGGCATCATCGCGCCGCCCGGCCAGACCGCCTATTGCGCGGCGAAATTCGCGGTGCGCGGCTTTTCGGAAAGCCTGCGGCATGAGCTCGCGATGGCGAACAGTTCAGTGCGATTGTCGGTGGTGCATCCCGGCGGCGTCGCCACCAGCATCGTACGCAATTCCCGCACCGGCACCGGCGTCACCGACAACGCCCGCCGCGCCCAATCGATCGACCGCTTCGATGCGGTGGCGAAGACGACGCCGCCGGCGGCGGCACAGCGCATCATCCTCGGCATCGAGAAAAACCAGCCGCGGATTCTGATCGGCAACGACGCGTGGTACATGGATTTGCTGCAGCGATTTCGTCCGGCGACGTATTGGGCGGTGCTGGCGAAGCGGCTGGAGAAGGCTGTCAGTGCGGGGAAGGTTTCGTAGCGCCATACATTCGGTGTCGTCCCGGCGAAGGCCGGGACCCATACGCCGCGGCAGGTGTTGTTGCTCAAGGTCTCTAACGCCAGCGCTCTCGCCGAGAGGCCGCGGCGTATGGGTCGTAAGTCTCGGTGCCTCGATTAAGATGGGGCGATCGAGGCGGGCGTTGCGGGGTTTATGGGAGGTCGT
>NZ_JAFCLY010000047.1:0-71276 GCF_018130185.1 Bradyrhizobium sp. AUGA SZCCT0182
CTCGACGACGGCGTGGATAAGCGTACGGCAAAACCGTGTGGTCCTGGCACCCGTTGCAGGTGTCAAGCTGTCGGAGAAGCGCAAGCGGGAACGGCAGCGACGGAGTCAACCAAGAACTCGTCTCCGGGGAGATCACGGCATAAGCCGTAAAGCCACTGCGCAGGGAAAGCCGGGTGTTCACCGCTGCCCTGTATGCTCGTGTGCATTTTGTTTTGTGCAAACCGCACGCGAGACCGCGGGTGCAGCGCGCACCCGGTCTTCCCTGCGCCCTCTTACGAGAGGGCGGGAAGTTTCTGGCAAAGCTCGGGCGCAACGCGCCGCGAGAATGTGAAACTGCGTTTTGGATGATGGCGCAACAACAAACACCGCCGTCGTCTCGGCCTTGAGCTCAGATGCGCAATTGCGCATTGGGGGACCCATAACCACAGGGAGAAGTTTTGCGAATGGTGACTGCTACCGAGCTTCATCGAGAGATCACGCAGTATGGGTCCCGGCCTTCGCCGGGACGACGTGAGAGATGGGTCGAAGCGCTCAATTCAGGCTGCTCTCGATGGCTTCTGGATTTTCATTGATCTCCCGGGCACACATCGTGCACACGCCGCTTCCGCAATGGGAAACATGCTCACCGCCGCTTGCCGATCAACTTGAGCGCGCCGGCGGCGGCCTTCTCATCCGTCACCAGCACTTTGCCGATCCGCCCCTGCAGCGCCGCCGCGATGACCGGCACCTTGTTGGTCCCGCCCGCAATCAGCATCACGGTCGGCGCCCGTGCCAGCTTCTCGATCGGCAATGCGATGGCGCGCGAATTGATGCCGTGGTTGATCTGCCGGCCAGACTGCTCGAGATATTGGCCGAGCACGTCACCGACGGCGCCGGCGGCGCGCAGATCCTCGATGCCGACATCGGGCGGCAGCCCGTGCCGCACCAGGAGCGAACGCGGCGAGAGGTCGCCCATGCTGAGCAGCGCAAGATCGATCCGCTCGACGCGGTCTAACACTTCCGCATAGACCTCCTGTGCCATGAAGGTGTCACGCGATCTCCGGCTGCTGGCATAGATCGGGGCAGCCAGATAGCTGCACTTGGCGTGCAGCCGACGCGCAAGCTCGCCTGCGATCTCGAAAGTGTTGAGTTCGAGCCCGCGTGAGAGCCCGCCCATCATCGAGACGATCCAGAGATCCGGATACTCCGCGGGCGTCACATGGCGGATGGTTTCGCGCAAGGTCGCGCCCCAGCCGATGCCGATGGTGCGTGGTTTCTTCTCTTCCAGGAATTTCGACAAATAGGCGCCCGCCGCCATTCCGATCAGGCTTGCCACCAGTTCGGGATTTTCCGGACTCGGGATCACCACCGCGTCGTCGAGCCCGCATTGCTGCCGCAACTGATGTTCGAGCTCGGTGCAACTTGCGAACGCCGAGTTCAGCCTGATACTCACGATGCCGCTGTGCCGCGCCTCCGAAAGCATGCGGTTGACGCGCGCCCGCGTCAGTCCGAGCCGCTCGCCGATCTCGGCCTGGGTCAGGTTCTCCATGTAATAGAGCCAGGCGACCCGCAGGATGGTCTGGTCACTCAAAGCGTAATCTCCTCGAGCAACCGCAAAAGCTCGTCATGGATGTGACCATTTGAGGCGATCTTTTGCAAATCGTCAAACTGCGAAGCCTCGCCCGCGATCGTGGTCACGCGTCCGCCCGCTGCGCGCACCAGCGGCATCGCGGCGGCGTGCGAGACGAGATCGGCCTTGATCGACACGAAGGCGTCGAGCCGGCCGGCCGCGATCCATGTCATCTCGAGCGCGCCCGAGACCACGATGCGGACGCCGCGAACCGCCGAGCCGAGCCGCTCGATAATGGCAGCGGCCATCCGCACCTCGTCGGGTTGATAATGCGAGGTCAAGATCACCGATACCACCGCATCGGAAAGCGAACGCGTGCTCGACACCCGCACGGGTTCACCGTTTACAGTGGCAAGCGCGCCCTGCACGTAGCGGGCGCAGACATCGGCCAGCGGCGATTGAACCAGGCCGACCAGCGCCTCTTCGCCATCATGGTAGGCCGCACTGACCGAATACCACGGCAGCCCGGAGGCATAGTTCACGGTGCCGTCCAGCGGGTCGACGATCCAGCGCGGTCCGCTTGTGTTGCCGCTAAAACCCCTTTCCTCCGACAGGATCGCCGCCCATGGTGTCAGCGATCTTAGTCCGTCGATCACGATCCTTTCCGCGGCAAGGTCGGCGTCGGTGACGATATCACGCAGTTCCTTGCGTGCGGTCGCAAGCGGCGCGCGCTGCATCGCGACCAGCGTCGCAGCCGCCTCCGCCACCACCGGCTCGGCGCCGCGCATCAGCGCCATCAGATCCGTCCTGGCGGATACCGGCATCAGGCTGCCTTCACGCCGGGCGCACCATCCTCGACCACGAAGGTCGCGAGCCGGCGCACACCGCTGTTCACGTCCTTGACGTCGTCGAGCGCCTCGAAACCGACCGTGCACGATCGCGCATCGAGTTCGACGGTCGCATAGCCACGCTTGTCGCCCCGCGCATAGGTCAGGGCCGGATTGTCGGCGAGCGCCTTGGCCACGCTGCTTTCGCTCGGCCCCTCGGAAGAGATCGAGGTGCCGACGAATTCGGTCGCCATGGCCGCTTCATGCGGCTGCGAATAATCGCGCTTGAGGTCGGCGGCAAAGTAAGCGTGGCGGTCGCCGCCGATGACGACCGGGTTGCGCAATTTGTGCGACACGATCGAATCGAGCAGCCGGCGGCGGGCATTGGGGTAGCCGTCCCAGCCATCCATCCAGAAGCGGTTGCCATCGTCCGCCTTGCGCTTGCTTTCGGACATCAGAGTCTGCTGCGCCACGACGGTCCAGCGCCCGCGGCTGTCGCGCAATCGTGCGTCGAGCCACTGCTCCTGCGGCCGCCCGAGCATGGAGCGTTCCTCCTCGGTTCGTTCCGGACAGTCCGGCACCGTGGTCGGGCGCCCTCCCTTCACACAGGCGGGCGCGGACCGGTACTGCCGGTCGTCGAGCAGCATGATGTCCAGCATGTCGCCGAAACGATAATGCTCGTAGATGGTCGCATTCGGCCCGCGCGGGCGGGCGGATGGCGACAACGGCATATGCTCGTAATAGGCCTGATAGGCGGCAGCGCGGACTTTCATGAACTGCTCCGGATCGCGCGTCGTGTAGGAGCGGTCATTGGCGTAATCGTCCGCGACCTCGTGGTCGTCCCAGATCGACAACCACGGAAACGCGGCGTGCGCCGCCTGCAGGTCGGCGTCGGATTTGTAGAGCGCGTAGCGATTGCGGAATTCGGCAAGCGACGTCGGAATCCCGACGCCGTGCTGACGTACGTGACGCGAGCCCCAGGACTTTTCGTAGATGTAATCGCCGAGATGCACGACCAGATCGAGATCGCGCGCCGCCATGTCGCGATAAGCTGCGAAATAGCCCTGCTCGTACTGCTGGCAGGAGGCAAAGGCGAAGCGGAAGCGGCTGTTGCCCGCGGCCGGCGCGGTGCGGGTACGCCCGACCGGGCTCACCGCCGCACCGGCGCGAAACCGGTACCAGTAGACGCGGCCCGGCCGCAGGCCTGTTGCCTCGGCATGCACCGAATGCGCGAGCTCCGCCGTCGCCTGCACGACGCCCTTCGTGGCGATGCGCGCAAATCCTTCATCCTCCGCGACCTGCCACTCGACCTCGACCGGCGCAGGCGGCATGCCGCCCTCTTCGAGCGGTCGGGGCGCGAGCCGTGTCCACAGAATGACGCGGTCCTCGCGCGGGCAGCCGGAGGCTACGCCCAGCGTATATGGGTCCGCGTTGAACGCCACCGGCGCACCGCGCACGATCCCGAATGGCGCGGCCATCGCGGCACTGGCCAATGAGCCTGCGAGGAATCGCCGGCGCGGGATCGTGATGCCGCTCATGACGGCACAGACGCGGACGTCAGTTCGCGCCTGATATTCACGGCGAGATCGGGCCGGTCAGTGGTGATCTGCCGCACCGGCTGGGCGAGCCAGTGGGCGATGTCCTGCGGCTCGTTCGTCACCCAGGCACCGAGCCGTTCGCGACCGAAGACTTTCAGGGCGAGCGGCAGGGTCAGCGTCAGCAGCGACTTCTCGACCGCCACGATGCAATCGGGTATCGCGGCGAGACGGTCGAACGCCGGCGAGATGCCGCCCATCATTTCCGCCGACCTGCGGTCCAGCGAGGCCAGCACCCGCGCCTGCGGCGACAGCCTCCGCAACGTCGTGATCACGTCGGGGACAAAGCAGGTCAGCACCGCGCGCCGCTCCAGCCCGCGCCGCTTGACCGCCTCGATGAGCCGCCCTTCGATTCCCGGATAGGGATTGCCGAAGGCGTCGGTCTTGATTTCGATGTGAAGCTCGAGCGGTGAGTCGCTGTACACGTCGAGCACGGCATCGAGCGTTGGGATGCATTCTTCGCCGGCCTCGCGCAGACGGATGGCGGTCAGTTGTTTCAGCGTCCGAACGCCGACCGGCCCGGCGTCATGCGCGGTGCGATCGAGCAGCGGATCGTGGATGACGACCAGCGAACCATCGACGCTCTGATGAATATCGAACTCGACCGCGTCAACGCCAAGTCCACGCAGATTGCGAAAGCCGAGCAGGCTGTTCTCCGGCCAAAGGTTGCGGGCGCCGCGGTGTCCGGCGATAAGAACCATGATGAGTCCCCTATTTACTGCTGTCAACGAGCCCTTTGAGGAACCAGCGCTGCAACAGCAAAATCACCAGCATCGGCGGCAGCATCGCTAGCAGCGCGCCGCTCATGGCGATGTTCCAGGCCGGCTCGCTGTCGGAGCGCGGGATCAAATTCTTCAGCGCGATCACGGCGGTCGCCATGTCCTTGTCGGTGGTGAACAGCAGCGGCCACAGATACTGGTTCCAGCCGAACAGGAACAGGATGATCGCGAGCGCGACGATGTTCGAGACCGACAGCGGCAGCAGGATGCTCCAGAAGAACCGCAGCGGCGAGGCGCCATCGAGCCTTGCCGCCTCACACAACTCATCCGGCACGGTGAGGAAGAACTGTCGGAACAGGAAGGTCGCAGTGGCGGACGCGATCAGCGGCAGGATCAGCCCCGGATAGGTGTTGACCATGTTCCATTCCAGCGCAATCGCCACATCGTGGCCGCTGATCCATTTCCAGAGATCGGCAACATGCAGCATATCGGCGAGCCACTGCAGCGGCAGCGCGGCGTTCGCCACCGCCTCGAACGTCGGCACGATCCGCACCTCGATCGGCAGCATCAGCGACATGAAGATCAGCCAGAACGCCAGCATCCGGTAGCGGAAGCGGAAATAGGTGATGGCGAAGGCGGAGAGCAAGGACACCACGATCTTTCCGGCAGTGATGCCGAGTGCCACCACAATGGAATTGAGAAAGCTGCGGCTGAAGTCGGCCTTGACCCAGGCCGTTTGCAGATTGGCAAGAAACTGATCGCCCGGCAGCCACGGCAGCGGCACCTTCTGCACCTCGGCGATCGTCAGCGAGCCCGCGACGAACGCGAAGTAGAGCGGCACGCACACCAACATCGCGCCGGCGATCAGGATCGCGTGGCAGATCATATCGAGGATGGGTGCGCGCTCCACCATGCGGTCAGACCCCGTAATTGACCTTGTGTTCGAAATAGCGGAATTGCAGCAGCGTGCAAATCAGCGCGAAGGTCATCAACAGCACCGACTGCGCCGCCGAGGAGCCGAGGTCGAGGTTGATGAAGCCATCGACGAAGACCTTGTAGACCAGGATGTTGGTCGCGCCGGCCGGCCCGCCATGGGTGACGGCATCGATGATCGCGAAGGTTTCGAAGAAGCCGTAGATAAAATTCATCACGGCGAGAAAAAAGATAGTCGGCCCGAGCATCGGCAGCGCGATGAGAAAGAACCGCCGTATCGGTCCGGCGCCGTCGACGGCGGCGGCTTCCATCAGCGAGACCGGCACCGCCAACAGGCCGACCACCAGGAAGATGTAGTCGTAGCAGATGTGCTTCCATGACGCGGCCATGATCACGAGCCACAGCGCGTCGTTTGGATTGCGATTGGGATCCCAGGAAATCCCGAGCGCGTGCAACATGTGTGCGAGCGGGCCGACGACCGGGTTGAAAAGGAACGCCCACAGGATGCCGGCGATCGCGGGCGCGATCGCATAGGGCAGCAGGATAAGGGTCCGGTAGGCCGATCGTGCGCGCACCACCCGGTCGGTGGCGAATGCCAGAACGACGGCAATCGCCAGCGTAATCACGTTCTGCGCCACCGTGAACCAGGCCGTCGTCACGAGCGATTGGCGATACTCGCCGCTCGCAAACAGCGCCTTGAAGTTGTCGAACCACACGAAATGGACGGTGGTGCCGAACGGATCGCTCAACAGGACGGACTGCGTCAGCGCCCGCAGCGACGGGATGAAGAAGAAGAACACCAGGATCAACACCTGCGGCAGCAGCAATAGCGTCGGCAGGCCGGCGCCGCGGCCGAAATTCGCTCGCTTCAGTCCGGGTTCCCGATCAGGCTGGCCACGCTTGGGCGTCCGCGCCTTACTGGCCCGTTCCGTCACCGCGCTACGCCCGGCGGCAGTTTCGCCGGGCGACTTGTGCTGCGATCTGGCCAAGCCGGAAGGTGGGTCTGCCGGCGCTTCTGGCCAGATCGGCGAAGTTGCGATCGGCGCACTTGCCTTCATTTCGTCTCGGGAGCCCACTCGGTGCCTTTTCCGGCGTTGAGCTTCTCGAACTGGCGCAGGATCTCATTGCCGCGCTTGACGGCGTCATCCATCGCCTGCTGCGGTTGCTTCTGGCCGGTGAACACCGCTTCGACCTCGCTGCGCTGCGCCAGCATCGTCTGCACGAAATTGCCAAAGCGGAAGCCGCGCGAATTGTCATTGGGCGTGCCGCGCGAGAGTTGCAGCACCGCGATCTCGCGTGTCGGATGCTCCTTATAATAGCCGCGCTCGCGCGCCAGCGCATAGGCCTTGTTGGTCGCCGGGACATATCCGGTCACGCCATGCCACCACACTTGCGTCTCCGCCTGGGCGACGAAATCGAGGAAGGCGGCGACCGCGTCGTAGCGTTCCGGCGTGTGCCCCTTCATCACCCAGATGGCGCCACCGCCAATGGTGCTGTTGAGCGGAGGATTGATATCGCTCTCGTGCGGCAGGAAGGTGGCGCTCCAGTTGATCTTGGCGTTGCGTTCGATATTGCCGTGCGACGCGGTCGAATTGACGAAGGTCGAGCAGCGTCCGGAGGTGAACAACTGTTCCGGGCTAAAGCCCTGCCCGGCAATCTGCAGGACGCCATCATCGAGCCATTTTTTCAGGCGCGCGACTTGCGAGACCACCTTGGTCTTGTTGTAGACGAATTCGGTGCCAAGTCCGTCGAAGCCGTTGGCCAACGTACCGTAGGGCTGGTTGTTGATGGCGCTGTAGTTTTCCAGCAGGCTCCAGAAGAAGTCGCCCGGCAGCACCGTGCCACACTCACTGACGCCCTTGGCCTTGATGGCGTAGAGCTGTGTCTCCAGCTCCTGCCAGGTTGCGGCCGGCTTGTCGAAGCCGGCTTTCTGGAAGTGGTCCTTGTTGTACCAGAAGATCGGCGTCGAGGAGTTGAAGGGCATCGCCGACATGCGGCCCTTGTAGCTCCAGAAACTCGCCACCGGCTTGATGAAGTCGGAGAAGTCGACCTTGTAGCCCTTCTGGTCCAGAAGTTCCTGCACCGGCACCACGGCGCCGGACAGCAGCATGGTCATGTAGCCACGTTCGGCGATCTGCACCATTTCCGGCGGCCGCTTGGCACGATAGGCCGCGATCACGCCATTGGTCACTTCGTCGTAATTGCCCTTGGCGACCGCCACGACGGTATATTTATCCTGCGATGCGTTGAATTTCTCGACCAGTTCGCTGAGCCGTTCGCCCAGGACGCCGCTCATGGCGTGCCACCATTGCACCTCGACACGCGCCGCCTGAGCGGGCGCGGCCAACGCCAAAACCCCGAACAATGCCGCAATGAATGCAATCTTCTTCACGGGTGATCCTCCCTCAGCGGTCCAGTGAGCCGGCGCTTCAAAACCCGGCTTCGATCATTTGTATTTCTATAATGACATATGTGTCGCTTTGATGAAAGGGGGCCGGGTGCATGGATTTTATTGCGGGGGAGCACTCGCGCTCGAGCCCGGCTGGTCAGTGTATGGTGGTGCATGGCGCAATCGACCGGGAGCGCGGCGGCGCATTGGCCTTGAAGACCCTCACAATATCGCAGGAGTGGCGAGCAACTTGCTCAATCAGCCAAAGGATGGGCTGATGATCGGAGGCGTCGGTCTTGCTCGTGAGTCATGCGTCGATGACGAGATCGGAAAGTGGAACGGCCTGACATGTCAGGCAATGCCCCTCATCCAACTCCGAACAATCGACGAGATGGCGAACCTCGCCGGTCTTTACCGGCACGGCGCAGCTCTCGCATTGGCCGACACGGCAGCCGCTTGGAATCGCAATGCCCGCGCTTTCGGCCACCGCGAGAATGCTGGCCAGCGGCGCCTGCGGCGACCAGTTCAATGTGCGTCCAGAGCGGGCAAAATGAATTTGGCGCGACATGAGGCCATCGAGCGCAGGCGGCGGGGGCGAGCGGAAGCGCTCCTTGAAAATCTCGAAGACCGGCACGCCGCGCGCCTGCAGGCCTGCGGCGACCTCTTCCATCATCGCATCGGATGCGCACATGTAGATGCGCGCGCGCTTGCGCAGCAATTCCGCGTCGATATCCGACACGGTGAACCGGCCGAGCCGATCAAAACGGTCGCCGCTCTGTGGGCGGGTCAGATGCGTGACCAGCGTGAGATTCGGCAGCCGCTGCCGCAGCGCTTCGAGCCGATGATAGAACGGGCGCCTTGCGCCATCCCGGCAGCCATAATGCAGCGTGACCTGCGGCTCCTCGGCGGCGCCCTCGAGCGTGTCGAGATAGGACAGGAACGGCGTGATGCCGATGCCGCCGGCAATCAGGACGACCGGAAACTCGTTGCGCAGCGGCAGCACGAAGCCACCCTTCGGTGACTGCAATTCGACGGTGTCGTCAGGTGCGAGATCGTGCCTGATCGCCGTCGACACCTGCCCGCCCTCGATGTGCCTGACACCGATACGATAGGCATCGGGTGCCGGGATCGCTGCCCCGGTCAGCGAATACGAGCGGATCGCCTCGCCAATCCGGACGCCGACATACTGGCCTGGCCGGAATGCCGGAAGCGCCCCACCGTCGACCGGCCGCAATGTCAGCCCCACCACATCGGCAGATTCCTCGCGGCGCTCCGCGACGACGAATGAGCGCCAGCCCTGCCAGGCGGTGCTCTCGTCACGCTCGACGTCGCAGGTAAAGGAGCGCAGCGCCAAAGATCCGCTGAGCGGATCGCGCCCGTGTTCCGAGATGATGGTGTTGAAGCTGGCGCCGAGAGGCCGCGTCTCGTCCGGCAGATAGCCCGGCAGGCCGAGATCCGGCGCAGGCTGCCACCAGCCATAGTCGCTCGCTACCACATCCAGCGCGAGCGCGTCGTTGAAAGCGGCGCGGATCCGGATCGTGCCCTTGCGACTGCGCACCAACATCCAGTCGCCCTCCAGGATATTCTTGCGGCGGGCGAGTTCGGGATGGATCTCGGCGGTCGGCTCGGCGCGCTTGCGGCGCAGCGCGTTGATGCCGCGATGCTGGCTGTGGCAGAAATAACCGCTATTGGCGGAAAACAGCGTCAGCGGAAACGCGTCATCGCGGCGCTCGGCCGGCTCGATGAAACGCGGTACCGCCGGATAGCCATGGCGATGCAGCAGTTCCGAATAGAGCTCGGCCTTGCCGGTCTGCGTGGCGAAGCCGGTCGTCTGGTATTTGCGATGGCCATGCTTGAGCGGCACGCGAATGCCTTCGGGCCTTGCCCGCAGCGTTTCGAGATCGAGGCCAAGCGGGGCGAGCAGATGCTCAAACCCCTTCTCGACATCGCCGCCAAAGAACAGTTCGCTCATGCCGAGCCGCTTGGCGAGCTGGAAGACGATCCACATATCCGAACGGGCCTCGCCCTGCCGCGGAATCATCTGCGGACGGAGCTGCACCAATTCCTGCGCCTCGGGCGAGATTTCGAAGCCGAGCCGCAATGCCTCATGCTCCCACGGGCTCGACACCGGCAGCACGATATCAGCCATCTCGGCTGTCGGGTTCAGGAACAGATCACAATGGACCTGGAAGTCGAGCGCCTTCAGCGCCTCTCGTCCGCGTTCGGGCGCCGGATGCGACACCAGCAAATTGGAGCCGAACGCGAACAGCGCGCGCACGCGGTAAGGTTTTCCGGTCAGCGCTGCGTCGTAGAAATCGCTGGAGGTGATCCAGCCGTCGGCCGGCGGCCCGAGCGGCCGCGCCGATAGCCCGAGCGTGCGTGCGCGCGTCTCCGGTGGGATCATCGCCATGGAATGCAGCGACGGCACCGGAAGGCTCGGCATCCTGACATTGCCGCCCGGCGCATCGAAATGGCCGGTCAATGCATAGAGCGTTGCGACCGCGCGTTCGGTCTGCGAGGCATTGGTGTGCTGTCCGAGGCCGGTCCAGCCATGATAGCAGACCGATGATGCCTTCGAGATCGCAGCCGCGAGTTCCTCAACTTGCGCCGCCGGGATGCCGGTGATGCGCTCGACCGTCGCGGGATCGTAGGGTTCGGCTGCCGCGACATAGTGATCGAAACCGGTGCGGCAGGCGATCGGGCCCTGAGGGCCGCTCACATCGAAGCATCCTTCGAGCGCGGCAGCCGCGAGCCCGCCCTCGGCCGGCACTGCTTTGCCCGCGACCGCGTCCCAGACCAGAAAGCCCTCGCCTTCAAGGCCGATATCGCCGGGGCGCAGGAAGCAACCGTCGCTATCGCGGATCAGGAAGGTCGCATTGGTCCAGTGCCGCACGAAGTCGGCGTCGTAGGCGCGTTTGACGATGAGCCAGCGCGCAAGACCGAGCGCCAGCGCCGCATCGGTGCCCGGGCGGATACGCAGCCACAGATCGGCATCGCGCGCTGAACCGGTCCGGCGCGGATCGATCACCGCAAGCCTGGCGCCCCTCGCCCGCGCGGCGCTGATTGCTTCTGCCTGGGCAAGCCAGACATTGGCGGGGTTGTGCCCCCAGAGCAGGATCAGTTCGGAGTTGCGATAATCCGCCGTGGGCAGGCCACACCCGAAGGTGAAGGCGTGGGCGTGGTCCTTGTGCCAATTGCAGACCTCGGTGGAGAAGCAATTGTTCGGGCTGCCGAAGCCGCGGATGAAGCGCTGGATCCAGTCGAGGCTGTCTGATGTCGACGACGAAGAGCCTGAGGTTACCGCAAACGCGACCGATTCCGGCCCGGTCTCCTCGCGGTAGCGCCCTAGCCGCTCGGCGATCTCGGTCAGCGCCTCGTCCCAGGAAATCGGCACGAAGGCGGGATCGGCGGCGCCCTTCGGCGCGGTGCGTCGCAATGGCGTCTTCAGGCGGCGGGCCGAATGCGCGATCTCCGGCGCGGCCCTGCCCTTTGGGCATAGCGCCTTGCCGGTCGGATGGGCCGGGTTCGGCCTCACCGCGACGAGCCTGTCATTCTCGACGACATTGATCGTTCCGCAGCGGGAGCGGCAGAGCGTGCAGAAGCCAGGCTTTTCCTGCGTCGACATGGTCAGGCCTCGTTGCCGCACACCCTCACTCGGGAGGCTGCGCGCGTGAGTTCGGATTGGCCTCGTTCACCAGCAGGCTCGCGGCCGCAAGATCCTCGATCGCCGCGCCGACCGATTTGAACAGGGTGATTTCGTCGCGGTCAAGGCGGCCGGCTTTCGCGCCACTTGTCAGTTCATGCAGATCGCCGCAGATCCTGTCGGCGCTCCAGCGGCCGGCGGCAATCGGTTGTAGCAGGTCTCCTGCTTCGGCGAGCGCGCCAGGATAGGTATCGATGAAGACGCGGCAGCGCAAAATGGCCGCGTCATCGCTTTCGCGCATCTGCGGCGTAAAGGCACCGACCAGGTCGAGATGGGTTCCAGGCCGCAGCAGCGCGCCTTTGACCAGTGGCTCGGTCGACGTCGTGGCGCAGCTCACGATGTCGGCCTGCGGCAAGGCCAGGTCAAGGTCAGTCACCGGAACTGCGTTCGCGTCCTGCCGGACAAGCGTGTCGGCCAGAGCCCGCGCGCGCTCCGGATTGCGTCCCCATACCATCACTTTCTCGATCGGACGCACAGCGCGGTGAGCGGCGGCGAGATGACGCGCGACATGGCCGGTTCCGACGATAAGCAGCGTGCGGCTGTCCGCGCGCGACAGATAGCTGGATGCGAGCGCTGACGCAGCGGCAGTGCGGCGATTGGTCAGCGCCTCGCCGTCGATCGTCGCGCGCGGCTGGCCGGTCTGGCCGTCGAGCAGGAAATAAAGCGACGACACCGCACCGAGACCGCGCTCGGCATTTTGCGGAAACACCGTGACGAGCTTGACGCCGACGGCTTCGCCGCGGATCCAGGCCGGCATCGTCAGAAGACGGGCCGGCGCTCCATCGACGCCGACTTCATAGGCCTGCCGCAACGGCATCGGCTCGCCGTCGCGCTTGAAAGCCTCGCGCAATGCCTCGATCAGCTCGGGATAGCCGAGCGCGGCATGGACGTCGGCAGCGGAGTAGCTGCGCAGCATCGGGTTTATTCCTGTCCTACAATATCATGAGAGTGCGGTGATGCCGGTGCATATCCAGATGACCTCGGCATCTTCCTTGCTGATCGACACGATGGCGTGGCCCATCTTGCTGTCGAAATAGGTGCTGTCGCCAACCGCGAGCGTGACGGGGGCATAGAATTCCGTGAAGACCTGGACAGAGCCGGACAAAACGCACAGGAACTCCTCGCCCTCGTGACGCACCCAGCCGGGGAACTCGTCGAGGCTGCGCGCCCTGATCCGCGCCTTGAATGGCAGGATATGCTTTTGCGAAAGGTCGGTCGCCAACACCTCGTAATCATAGGTGTCGGTGCGGTGCGGCTTGCCCTCGCCGGTGCGCGTGACGCTGCGGCGGCCGAACGGCGCATTCTGGCGGCGCTGATCGAACAGCTCGACGATGTCGAGATCGACGCCGCGCGTGATCTTCTGCAGCACGTCGTAGGTCGGCGACATCTGGCCGTTCTCGATCTTCGACAGGGTCGAGCGCGCGACGCCGGTGCGCTCGCTGACCTCTTTCAGCGTCCACCCCTTGTCGATCCGTAACCGCTTCAACCTGTGACCGAGGTCATCGCTTCCCTCGGCCGGCGCGGCGTCGGCCGAGAAGCGGGCCGGTACAACCACTGTTGCCGTGGCCTCCCTCAGCGACGATCGCGTCGCAGTCTTCTTCATCGCGGCTTTCTCCCTTTTTTTCCGCGGAAGTAAGGTCCCGGCGGCGGCCGTCGCCGCCGGGACCTTGCCTCACTTCTTGACGAGCGGACATTCGCTTTGGGCAAGAGACTGGAAGGCCTGCTCGCCGGGAACGGTAGCCAGGACATTATAGTAGTCCCATGGCTGCTTCGATTCGGAAAGTTTCTTGACCTGGACCAGCAGCATGTTGTGGACCATGCGGCCGTCCTCGCGCACCTTGCCGTCCTTGGCGAAGAAGTCGTTGACCGGCAACTCGCGCATCTTGGCGGCGACGGCCTTGGCCTCATCGGTGCCCGCGGCCTGGATCGCCTTGAGATAGTGCGTGATCGAGGAGTAGACGCCGGCCTGCACCGACGTCGGCATGGCCTTGCGGGTCTCGAAGAAGCGCTTGGCGAAGGCGCGCGTCTCGTCGTTCTGGTCCCAGTAGAAACCCTCGACAAACGAGATGCCCTGCGCGGTCGGCAGGCCGAGCGCGTTGACATCCGTAATGAACACGACCGGCGCGGCGATGGCCTGCCCGCCCGCGATGATGCCGAACTCGTTGGCCTGCTTGATCGCCGTCGTCATATCCTTGCCGGCGGTGGCAAGCAGGATGACCTTCGCCTTCGATGCCTGCGCCGGCAGCAGGAAAGACGAGAGATCGGCTGCGCCGAAGGGATGGCGGACGTTGCCCAGGACCTTGCCGCCATTCGCCTTGATCGCTTCGCTCGCGATCTTCTCGAGCGAATGCCCGAAGGCGAAATCGGCGGTAACGATAAAGAACGTATCGTTGCCCTTGTCGATCAGCGCCTTCAGCGGTCCGACCGCGTTTGAATAATTGTCGTAGACCCAGTGAAAGCCGGTGGGCGAACACTGCTTGCCGGTCAACTCCGTCGTGCCGGGCGACGCGAACAACGCCACGCGGCTGGTCTCGCGCGTCAACTGCTGTACCGCAAGTGCGATGGCGCTGTTGGTGACGTCTGAGATCGCGTCGACCTTCTCGTTCTCGATCCAGCGCCGGGCAATGCCGACGCCGACGTCGGCCTTCTGAAGATGGTCGGCGCCGATGATTTCGATCGGCTTGCCCAGAACCTTGCCGCCGAAATCCGCTGCCGCCATCTGCGCCGCCAGCAGCGAGCCTGGCCCGTTAAGGTCGGAATACTGGCCGGACATGTCGGTCAGCACGCCGATCTTGACGACGTCGTCGCTGACCTGGGCTGCGGCCTGGCCGGCGATGGCGCCGAGGCAGAGCGCGGCGGCTACACCACACAAGAGTCTGGAAGGCATCTTTCGCATGATCTATCCCCTGTTGTCGGATCCGCTCTTCCGAGCGGGGTTTGGTTCGGTCCTGTTCCACTTCCCCGGATGACGAAGTTTCTTATCGAGACGTCTCATTCCTTCGTCGCGACGGCCACTTTGCGAAGTACGGCTTGTGTCGCCGCTGGTGCCCGGCGCCGGCGATGCCAGAACTCGATCAGTTCGCCGACGATGCCGCGCCGGAAGGCGAGCACACAGACGACGAAGATCAGGCCGTGAATGACGGTGACCCATTGTCCGAACGCCGCCAGATAGTTCTGCATGGCGACGACGATGAAGGCGCCGACGAGTGGGCCGTAGAGCGTGCCGACGCCGCCGAGAAACGTCATCAGCAATACTTCGCCCGACATCGACCAGTGCACGTCGGTCAAGCTGGCGATCTGGCTGACGATCGCCTTGGTCGAACCCGCAAGCCCCGCCAGCGCCGCCGAGAGCGTGAAGGCAACGAGCTTGTAGCGGCTCGTATCAAAGCCGAGCGACTGCGCGCGGGCGTCGTGATCGCTGATCGCCTTCAGCACGCGCCCGAACGGCGAGCCGACCAGGCGCATGATCAGGAAGAAACCGCCGAGAAATATCGCCAGCACGAACGTGTAGAGGTTAGCGGGCCGCGAAAGGTCGATCAGGCCGAACAGCATGCCACGCGGAATCGCCTGCAGCCCGTCCTCGCCGCCGGTGAAGGGCGCCTGCAGCGCGACGAAATAGACCATCTGCGCGAAAGCCAGCGTCACCATGGCGAAGTAGATGCCGCTGCGGCGGATGGCGAGCCAGCCCGAGACAAAGCCAAGCACGGCCGCGGTTGCCGTTCCGGCCAGAATGGCGAGTTCAGGAGGCAGCCCCCAGGTCTTCGCCACATGGCCGCAGACATAGCCGGCCGAGCCCAGGAACATGGCGTGGCCGAACGAAACCAGCCGGCCATAGCCGGCGACCAGGTTGAAGGCGCAGGCGAACAGGGCGAAGATCATCGCCTTCATCATGAAGCCGGGATAAACGATGATCGGCGCGGCCGCGAGGCAGGCGGCGACCGTCAGGAAGATCAGGCTTTGCGTACGCGCTGACGGCGCCGGCGCCGACAGGCTCGACTGCGGTTGCCCCTGCGCGGCCTCGGGCTTCGATCCGAACAGCCCCGCCGGGCGGATCAGCAGCACCACCGCCATCACCACGAAGACAACCGTCGTCGAGGCTTCGGGATAGAAGGCCTTGGTCAGGCCCTCGATGATGCCGACGAGGAAGCCGGTCAGGATCGAGCCCATGATCGAGCCCATGCCACCGATCACCACCACCGCAAACACGACGATCAAGAGATCCGCTCCCATCAGCGGGCTGACCTGGTAGATCGGCGCGGCCAGAACGCCAGCCAGTGCGGCAAGCGCAACGCCGGCGCCGTAGGTCAGCGTGATCATGCGCCGGACGCGGATACCGAAAGCCTGAACCAGCATCGGGTTTTCGGTCGCGGCGCGCAGATAGGCGCCAAGCTTGGTCCGCTCGACAACGTACCAGGTGCCGAGGCAGATCACGACCGAAGCGGCGATCACCCAGGCCCGGTAGTTCGGCAGGAACATGAAGCCGAGATGGCTGCCACCCATCAGCGCCTGCGGAATCGAATAGGGCTGGCCCGAAGAGCCGAACCAGTCGCTGAACATGCCCTGCACCATCAGTGCAAGACCGAAGGTGAGCAGCATGCCGTAGAGATGGTCGAGCTTGTAAAGGCGTCGCAGCAGCAGCATCTCGATCACGATGCCGATCGCGCCGACGGCGAGCGGAGCCAGGATCAGCGCCCACCAATAGCCGATGCCGAGATAATTGAGCAGAAACCACGCGCCCATCGCGCCCATCATGTACTGCGCCCCGTGGGCGAAGTTCACGATGTTCATCATGCCGAAGATCACCGCGAGGCCAAGGCTCAGCATGGCGTAGAAGGCGCCGTTGATCAGCCCGAGCAGAAGCTGGCCATAGAGGACCGCGGAAGGGACGCCAAGGATCGTGGTCATGATGCCCTTTCGGTCAGAGTCCGAGATAGCTTTTGAGCGAACCGAGCCTGCCTTCGAACGCCGCACCCGGGATTTCCTCGACGATGCGGCCGAGCTCCACGATGTAGTGCCGGTCGGCGAGACCGGCGGCGAAGCCGACATTCTGCTCGACCAGGAGAATGGTGAAGCCGAGCGTCTTCAGTTCGGTGATGGTGCGGCCGATCTGGCGGATGATGACGGGAGCCAGGCCCTCGGTCGGCTCGTCGAGCAGCAGGATGCGCGCGCCGGTATGCAGAATGCGCCCGAGCGCCAGCATCTGCTGCTCGCCGCCGGACAGCTTCGTGCCCTGGCTGTCGAGCCGCTCCCTCAGGTTCGGGAACAGCTCCAGGATCTGCGCGACCGTCATGCCGCCGGTAACGACCTTCGGCGGCAGCAGCAGGTTTTCGCGCACGCTCAGGCTCGCAAAGATGCCGCGCTCCTCCGGACAGAAAGCGATACCCTTGCGCGCGATGTCATAGGGCGCGGCGCCGATGATCTCACGGCCGTTGAGCGCGATCGAACCCGAACGCTTGTCGAGCAGGCCCATGATCGCCTTCAGCGTTGTGGTCTTGCCGGCGCCGTTGCGGCCGAGCAGCGTCACCACCTCGCCCGCCCTGACACTGAAATCCATTCCGTGCAGGACCTTGGACTCGCCGTACCAGGCCTCGAGGTTGCCGACCGTGAGGATCTCAGGCATGCGCCTGCCCCGTATAGGCGGCCATCACGTCGGCGCGCGAGGAGACCTCCGCATAGCTTCCTTCCGCCAGCACTTCGCCGCGCACCATCACGGTGATCGTGTCGGCGAGTTCGGCGACCACATTCATGTTGTGCTCGACCAGCAGCACCGTGCGGCCCCGGCCGGCCTCGCGGATCAATTGCGTCACGCGCCCGATATCTTCGTGGCCGAGCCCCGCCATCGGCTCGTCGAGCAGCAACACCTTGGGTTCGAGCGCAAGCGTCGTCGCCAGTTCGAGCACGCGCTTGCGGCCATAGGAAAGACTGCCTGCCATCGTCTCGGCATATTCCGACAGGCCGAAACGCGCGAGCAACGCATCGGCGCGATCCAGCACACCACGATGGCGCGAAATCCGGCCGAGCAGATTCCAGGCGAGACCATGCTCAGGCAGCAAAGCGAGTTCGACGTTCTCGCGGACGGTCAGCCCGGCGAACACTGCCGAGATCTGGAAGGAGCGCACCACGCTGCGCTTGGCCATCGCCGGCATGCTGAGGCGGGTGACGTCATGGCCGTCGTGCAGGATCGTACCGGCCGAAGGCGGAAGGTATTTCGTCAGAAGGTTGAACAGGGTGGTCTTGCCAGCCCCATTGGGGCCGATGACGGCGTGCATGCTGTTGCGGGCAAGGCGGAAGTTGACGCTATTGACAGCGAAGAAGCCGCCGAACTCGCGGCTGAGGCCGCGTGTCTCCAGAGCGTAAACGGCGCCATCCGTCATGCCTGTCCCCTGCTGAGGTCTGGATCCCGGATTGGAGAGTCAGATTGGATCCAGACCGCGCGCCCACCTTTGATCAAAAGTTTCCTATCGTCAACTAATTTCCGATGTGATCTTTTTGCTATTCTTCGGAATTCCGAAATTCGATGGCGGGACCTACCGCCGCGCCTGGACCAGATGAAGGAGCTGTGCCCCGACCTCGTAGTAGGTCGATTTGGCGTTCCGGAAGTTGGGCTTGGTCGGCGACGACGCCGGCAGCGGCAGATCTTTCTCGTCGAGTTGTCCAAGCGTGTGGAGCGCCAACAGGCGTCCGAAGGTCGTGCCGGGCGCAATGCCGCGCCCGTTGTAGCCGCTGAAGCCGATCACGTTTTCAGCGAGCTTGTGGAATCGCGGCAGGTTATCGTCGGTCATTCCGATCAGGCCGTACCATTCAGATTCGAATCTGACGTCGCCGATTTGCGGGAAAAGCTTCTTGAGCGCCCGCTTTGCCCAGGATCGGTGAACCGCCGCACCGGTCCCACGCAGCGCGCCACAGCTTCCGAACACGAGGCGGCCGGCACGATCGAAACGAAACGAACTCAGCACTTCATTGGTGTCCCAAGCCCCCTGCCGTTCGGGAAGAATGGACGCACGGATGTTGTCGGACAGCGGCTGGGTGGCAAAGTTGAAATAAGGCAGGTGGACCTGCTCCATCGTAACTTCGGACCAAGGGCCCGTCGCATAGGCATCGGTCGCCACGATGACACGATCGGCGACGACGCTGCCATCAGCAGTTTGCAGCTTCCATTTGCCGCCCATTCGCGCGGCGGAGATAACCGCGCTACGGGTGAATATCTTCGCGCCGGCATTCAAAGCGATGCGAGCAAGACCCCGCGCATAGGCCAGGGGTTGGATCGTGCCCGCGCGCCGATCCCACAGCGATCCGGCGTAAGCCGAGGAGCCAATTTTCGCTTCGGTGTCAGCGGCGTTCAGCAACTCCACCGGCGCGCCGCGGCGGCTCCACTGGGCTGCGCGCGCCTCCAGTTCCTTCATCCCTTTGACGCCGACGGCGCAATGCAGCGTGCCGGCACGCTCGACTTCGCATTCGATGCGATGACGGTCGATGAGATCGAACACAAGCTTCGGGGCGTCGCCCAGCAATCCGAGAAGACGCTCGCCGTAATCGTCGCCGAGCATGTCGGGCAGCACGTCCGGCATCACCCACATACCGGCATTGACCAGACCGACGTTCCGGCCGGCCCCGCCAAAGCCGATCTCCACCGCCTCCAGCAATGCGACTTTGGCGCCGCCCTCGGCGAGATGGAGAGCGGCCGAGAGACCGGTATATCCACCACCGACGATGGCGGTATCGACCTTGATCGATCCGCGTAACTCAGCCGTTTCAGGCGCCGCCGGCGCGGTCAATTCCCAGAGACCGTGGGATCTGGCGTTATCTAGCATCGTCTGCGACGTCCTCGTCTGTTGCCGCCCGCAAGGTCTGGCTTTTCGAGGCGCGTTGACTGGTTCATTCCATTTCGGCAAGTAAGATGCTGACCGTTGGAAGACATGCCGAATGCGTGACTGCGAGGCCGGGCGGTAATCTAGCGTTGCCAGCAGCGCCGGGCCAAGTCATGTTTGGTCAAGACCTCATTCGGCTGGAGAATGACGTGCAGGGCCCACGCCGCTTTTTGCCATCGCTGCCTCTGCTGTCCGCCTTTGAAGCGGCGGCGCGGACCGGAAGCATCACGGCCGCGGCAAAAGAGCTGTCGCTGACGCAAGGCGCGGTGAGCCGTCAGGTCAAGGCGCTGGAAGAGCAGCTCGAGGTCGAGCTGTTTCATCGCGAGCGGCAGACCATCCGCCTGACCGTGGGCGGCGACGCCTATGCCCGCGAGATCCGCGACGCCCTGCGCAAGATCAGCACCGCCTCACTCAATCTACGCGCCAATCCGTTCGGCGGCACGCTGACGCTGGCGATCCTGCCGACCTTCGGCACCCGATGGCTGGCGCCGCGGCTTCCCAAATTCCTCGCGGGCAACCCCGGCATCACCATCAACCTGGTCACGCGGCTATCGAATTTCGACTTCAGGCTGGAGCCCGTCGACGCCGCGATCCATTTCGGGCGCCCGGAATGGCAAGGGGGTGAACTGGCGTTGCTGCGGTCGGAGACCGTGATCCCCGCCTGCAGCGGCGAGCTGCGGGAGCGTTATGGATTCAAGCAAGCAAGCGACCTGCGGAAGGCCCCTCTTCTGCACCTGACGACGCGCCCCGACGCGTGGGAACAATGGCTGACGCTGCACGGCGTGGATGCCCATGCCGTCCATGGCATGCTGCTGGACCAGTTCGCCACCGCTTCCCAGGCGGCGATTTCCGGGCTCGGCGTCGCGCTGCTTCCCGAATTTCTCATCGAGGAGGAGTTGAGCACCGGCAAGCTGGTGCGCGCGCTCGATCTGCCGATGAAAAGCGCCGAGGCCTATTATCTGGTCTGGCCGACCGACCGGGCGTCCCATCCGCCACTTGTTGCCTTCCGGGAATGGCTTCTTCTGGAAACGGCGCCAGACCGCTGAAGCGTCACGCTCTGACAAGGTCGGGTCTGCGACTCATCCGCAACTGTCAGCCGTTTTGGATTTGGCCCATGGTCATTCAGCGCTGGAATGACTTATTGAACTTCTATCGTTTGAAAATGCCGGACCATTGTCCTCTCTATGAGGCGGGACATCGCCTTCCGGCCCCTGACGGAGAACGATGGTGACGTCTCAAGCCAATCGCTGACAGCCGCCTTCTCTGAAATCAACGCGAGCCCTCGGAAAGAGCCCCTCATGTCAGACAAACAATCCGCCAAAACCAAAGACCTCTCGCTCAAGGCCGACGTCGACGCGCTTCTGATTGAACTCGGTGTCGAACCTGTCAGCTATACCGGTGGCACGCTGGTCGCGAGAACCCCGATCACCCGTGAAACCGTGGCGCATGTCAGAGAGATCGACGCCGCCGGCGCGACCTCGGCGATCGAAAAAGCTCATGCGGCTTTCCTGCAATGGCGTCTGATCCCTGCTCCCAAGCGCGGTGAACTGGTGCGGCTGCTCGGCGAAGAGTTGCGCGCCAGCAAGCGCGCGCTCGGCCGGCTGGTTTCCATCGAGGCGGGCAAGATCGAGTCCGAAGGTCTCGGCGAAGTGCAGGAGATGATCGACATTTGCGACTACGCCGTGGGGCTTTCCCGGCAGCTCTACGGCTTGACGATCGCCACCGAGCGCCACGAGCACCGGATGGCGGAGACCTGGCATCCGCTCGGTGTCACCGGCATCATCTCGGCGTTCAATTTCCCGGTCGCGGTCTGGTCATGGAATGCCGCGCTGGCGCTGGTCTGCGGCAACAGCATCGTCTGGAAGCCGTCGGAAAAGACGCCCCTCACCGCTTTGGCGACCGACGCGCTGTTCGCCCGCGCCCTGAAGCGCTTCAAGGCCGATGGCGGCGCAGCGCCCGACGGATTGTCTGCCGTGCTGGTCGGAGGGCGCGAGATCGGTGAGGCCCTCGTCAACAACACCAGGGTTCCCCTGGTCTCGGCGACCGGTTCGACCGCGATGGGACGCGCCGTCGCGCCGAAGCTCGCGCAGCGTTTCGCCCGCGCCATTCTGGAGCTCGGCGGCAACAATGCGGCGGTGGTCACGCCGACCGCCGATCTCGACCTGACGCTGCGCGGCGTCGCCTTCGCGGCCATGGGCACGGCCGGCCAACGCTGCACCACGCTGCGCCGCCTGTTCGTTCACGAGAGCGTCTATGACAGCTTCGTGCCGCGCCTGAAGAAGGTGTATCAGTCCGTTTCCGTCGGCAATCCCCTCACCGGCAATCTGGTCGGCCCTCTGATCGACGGCCTCGCTTATGAATCGATGCAGCGCGCCCTCGGCGAAGCCAAGGCCGCCGGGGCGACCATTGTCGGCGGCGACCGCGTCGCCGTCGCAGGCGCAGGCACGGCCTTCTATGTCCGCCCGGCGCTGGTCGAGATCGGCGGACAGACCGGAACGGTCGAGCGCGAGACTTTTGCGCCGATCCTTTATGTCATCAAATACAGCGACTTCGATGCGGTGATCGAATTGCACAATGCCGTTCCGCAAGGACTATCGTCTTCGATCTTCACCAACGATCTGCGCGAGGCAGAAGCCTTCTTGTCGGCGCGCGGCTCCGATTGCGGGATCGCCAACGTGAACATCGGTCCCTCAGGCGCCGAGATCGGCGGCGCATTCGGCGGCGAGAAAGAAACCGGCGGCGGACGTGAGTCCGGGTCGGATGCCTGGAAGGCCTACATGCGCCGCGCCACCAACACGATCAACTATGGCCGCACGCTGCCGCTCGCCCAGGGCGTCAAGTTCGACGTGGATTGAATGGAAATCGCCGTGAACGCGCCGCTTCCGACATCATCGCATTTCCGCCCGGCCTCCCGGCTTTCATCGATCGGGGTGTCGGAAATCCTGAAGATTACCGGCCTCGCCACCGATCTGAAGCGCCAGGGCAAGGATGTCATCATCCTCGGGACCGGAGAGCCCGACTTCGACACGCCCGCTCACATCAAGGACGCGGCGGCGCGCGCCATGCACGACGGCGCGACCAAATACACCGCGCTCGACGGAACGCCAGAACTCAAATCCGCCATCCGCGCCAAGTTCCAGCGCGACAACGGCCTTGAATTCACCCAGGACGAGATCACGGTTTCCAGCGGTGCGAAGCAGGTTCTCTATAATGCGATGATGGCCAGCCTCGATCCGGGCGATGAGGTGATCATCCCGACACCATTCTGGGTGAGCTACGCCGATATCGTCCTCATCGCAGGCGGCAAGCCGGTTCTGGTGCCGTGTTCGGAAGCCAACGGCTTCCGGCTCACCGCCGGCGATCTCGAAGCGGCGATCTCGCCGCGCACCCGATGGGTGATGCTAAATTCGCCATCGAATCCCACCGGAGCCGCCTATCGCGAAGCTGACTATCGGCCGCTGCTCGACGTGCTGTCGCGACACCGGCATGTCTGGCTGATCGTTGACGATATCTATGAGCACATCGTCTACGACGATTTCCGCTTTGTCACACCGGCCGCGATCGAACCGGGGCTTCGCAACCGCATCCTGACGGTCAACGGTGTTTCCAAGGCCTATGCGATGACCGGCTGGCGCATTGGCTACGCCGGCGGGCCAAGCGCGCTGATTCGCGCCATGGCCATCGTGCAGAGCCAATCGACGTCCTGCCCATCATCGATCAGCCAGGCCGCGGCCGTGGAAGCCCTCAACGGTCCGCAAGGGATCGTGCGCGACCATTGCAGGTCGTTTCAGGAGCGTCGCGATCTCGTCGTTTCCGCATTGAACGCGATCGAGGGCATTACCTGCCGCGTGCCCGAAGGCGCGTTCTATACGTTCGCCAGTTGCGCGGGTCTGATCGGCAAGAAGGCTCCTGACGGCGGCATCATCACGAGCGACACGGCCTTTGCGGAATATCTACTGCGCGCCGTCGGCGTCGCGGTCGTTCCCGGCTCGGCATTTGGCCTCGCGCCGTATTTCCGCATCTCCTACGCAACGTCGGCCGCAGAACTCATGGAGGCCTGCCGGCGCATCGCGGCAGCATCTGCGCAACTGTCCTAGGACAGCCGGTCGCCGAATTAGCTCCTCGGCGCGACGCGTCGCAGTCACCCAACTCAACAGGCATCTTGTCAGGTTCCGTCAGTGCGCAGCCGCCGGCGCTGCCACACCCGCGGTTGAAGTCGGCCGGATCGTCAGGAGCAGGAGCAGCCCGGACAGAAGATAGAGCGCAATCACGAAATACATGCTGTAAGTATTGTCACCTGTGCTCCGGACAATGAGCCCGTTGATCGTCGGACTTATCGCCGGACCGAGGTTGCCGAGGCTGCTGATGAGCGCGAGGCCACCGGCGGCAGCTCCGACCGAGAGGTATTCGCTGATCAACGCAAAGAACAGAGGCGTAGCCGACGCTATTCCGATCACGGCGAACGACAGCGCCAGGAGCGATCCGACCAGGTTGCCCTGCAGCAGCGTCGTCGCGAAGAGGCCGATCGCAGCAATCACCACACATGCTGCAAAATGCCAGCGCCGCTCGCGCCACTTGTCGGAATGCCGGCCGATCAGGATCATGCCGATGACACCGACCGCGTTAGGGATCGCCGCGTAGATCCCGACGAGCAACAGATCCTTGATCCCCCAACTCTGAATCAAGGTCGGCAGCCAGAACACCATCGTATAGGTAGCACCCAGCAGGAGCAGATAAACGAGCGACAGGGCATACACTTTCGGATCCCGCAGCAAGCCGCCGAACGTGCCGGCAGGCTCGCTTCCGACAGCCTTCACGCTATGCGCAAGGCTGTCTTCGAGCAGCTTCTTTTCGTCCTTCGAGAGCCAGGCAGCATTCGCGGGCTTGTCCTCCAGAAGGAAGTACACCAGGAACCCAAGAATGACCGCCGGCAATCCCTGCACCAGGAACAGCCATTGCCAGCCGTAAAGCCCGCTGACCCCGTCGAAATATTTCAAGGTAGCGCCGCAAAGCGGTCCGGCAAGCACGGAAATGATCGTGGTGGCGGACATAAAGATCGCGATGACCTGGCCGCGCCGCACCGATGGATACCAATAGGTGAAATACAAAATGACACCTGGGAAAAAACCTGCCTCGAAGACACCGAGCAGGAATCGCAACACGTAGAACTGCAGTGGCGTGGACACGAACATCATGGCCGATGCGGTCAGACCCCAGAGCACCATGATACGCAACAGCGTCTTGCGCGCACCGATTTTCTCCAGCAGAAGGTTGCTCGGCACTTCAAACAAAAAGTATCCGATAAAAAATATCCCCGCGCCCAGGCCGTAGACGGCATCATCGAACGGCAGAGTTTGCTTCATTTGCAGCTGCGCATAGCCGATATTGATGCGATCGAGATAGGCGATCATGTAAGCGATCAGCAGCAGCGGGATGAGGCGCCAGCTAACCTTCGAGAAAACCGCCTTGAGTTCCCCGCTCTCCAACGCCAGCGATTGCGGCGAAGACGTTTGCGCGCCAGTCGGATGCATGATGGTTCCCCTCCCAAGGATTGCTTATCTTTATGTCAGTCAGCCTATCATGCGGATCGCCGGGATGCATCGGCACCTGATGCACCTCCAGGAGCCTGCTCGACCGGAGGCAGCGCCTCAATTTCGCGCAGCGCCGCCCGCAGGTGCTCCACCAGCTCGTAGGACTCTTCCTGCGACAACACGCGGCGACAGGCAGTGAGGCCAAACTCCAGCAGGCCGGCGTAGCTTTGCACCGTGATGTTCAGCGCGCTGCCATGGTACGGGATCGACACCGGGTGGTAATGCACCATCCGCGCTCCGGCCATGTAGAGCGGCGTCGGCGGGCCCGGGACATTGGAGATGAGGACATTGCCGGCGGCAGGCGCGCGACTCGCGAAGTTGGAGCGGCCGAGCAACGAGGCGAGCCCGGTCATCAGCCATGGCGAGCCCGTGATCGGCACGTTGACCCCGAGGACCGGTTTGAGCTCGCGCACCACCGCTTTCGCGGCCTCGGACGAGGCATGGATCGCCTTGAAGCGCGCCGGAATATCCTTGATGTCGGTTGCCAGGTCGACGCGGACGATCGACACTTGGTTGTTCATCGCGCTGTCGCCTTCCGTGCGAAGGCTCACGGGAACCACCGCGATGAGCGTTTCCTTTGGAAGCAGATCGCGCTCCTTGAGGAAGCGATCCAGCGCGACGCTGCACACGGCCATGACGATGGTGTTGACGGTGCCGCCGACTCGCTTGCCGAGTTGCTTGATGTCCGCCAGCGGCAACGACAGCGTCGTGTAGGAGCGCTGGTTGGTGATCGAATCGTTGAAGATCGTCCTTGGAGCAAGGCCAAGATTCAGCGAGCGCTCGCCGCCGGTCGTGCGCTGGTTGGCGACCACGGTTGCCGCCGCGGTTAGCGCCTTGGCAGCGGTTGGCAGCAGATCCGCCAGCTTGCGATACTGTTCGGCCGAATTGGCAACCGCCGCTTGCAGCAGTTCGGTGACGCCAAGCTGGTAGGAGACGCCGCCGCGCTTGCGGCGTGGCGGCGGCACCTCGCGCATCTGCGGCGAGACATCATAGAGCACCTTTGCAAGCTCGACCCCGGCCTTGCCGTCGACGCCGCTGTGGTGGGCCTTGGAGTAGAATGCGACCTGTCCGTTCTCGAGACCCTCGATGACGTACATCTCCCACAACGGCCGGCTGCGGTCGAGCAGTGTGGAATGCAGCCTCGCGATCAACTGCTCAAGCTGCGCCATCGTGCCGGGGCGGCGCAGCGTAACGCTGCGCACATGATAGTCGAGGTCGATATCATCGTCCTCGATCCATACCGGTTCGGCGAGTTCGAAAGGCATCTGCGCCAGTTTGCGGCAAAGTACGGAAGCCAGATGCAGGCGCTTGCCAAGCATGGCCTTCACTTCTTCGTAGTAGTCGCCCTGATATCCGTCGGGAAGCTCGAACAGCATCAGGCTGCCGACATGCATCGGCGTCTCCGGCGTTTCGAGATGCAGGAAGGAGGCATCCATGCCGCTGAGTTGATCCATCCTCATCGCTCCTTTGCGGTGTCGAGAAATTGTGCGCATCCGGCACTGAAGCGTTTCATTCTGCTGCTCCCACGCGTCTCACGCGCCGGCGCTCCTCTTCGTCATACAAATCCTTCTTCGAAATCTTTCCCACGGCGGTCTTCGGCAACTCGGGGCAAATTTCAAGCGCCTGCACCATTTCGTGTTTGCCGAGCTTGTCCTTCAGGAACGCCTGAAGCTCACCGAGCGAAGGCGCCGCCACACCGGCTTTCAGCTTGATGAAGGCCTTGGGTGATTGGCCGCGGTAATGGTCATGGATGCCGATTACCGCGACTTCCTCGACCGAGGGATGCATGTAAATCGCCTCTTCGAGCACGCGCGGATAGACGTTGTAGCCGCTGCACAGCAGCATGTCCTTGGTGCGATCGACGATGAATATGAACCCGTCCTGGTCCATGTAACCGACGTCGCCGGTGCGCAGGAAGCCATCGGACGTGGTGACATCGGCGGTCGCCTGCGGATTGTTCCAGTAACCCTTCATGACGTTGGCGCCCATGACGCAGATTTCCCCGCGCTCGCCGAGTGGGACATACTGCGCCGTACCATCGAGACCTAGGAACTTTATCACGATGCCGGGCGCCGGCATCCCGCATGACCCGGCCTTCCGCATGCCGCCCGATTGCGCCGGCGTAAAGGTGCCGCTCGGCGAGGTTTCGGTCATGCCCCAGCCTTCGGTCAGATGGCAGCCGGTGATATCTGCGAACCGTTGCGCCACTTCGAGTGGCAGCGGCGCCCCGCCCGAGCCGCAATATTTGAGCGAGCGAAGGCTGTGATTTGGCGTCTCCGGATGGTTGATCAGCGCTGTGAACATTGTCGGCACGCCGCAGAACACGCTGATCTGCTTGTGCGAAATTTCCGCCAGCGCGGCCTCAGGGTCGAAGCGCACATGCTGGATGATTTCGGCGCCGGCGAGGATGCCGAACAGCACGTTCACGGTCAGCGCATAGATGTGAAAGGGCGGCAGCACGGCGAGCATCCGCTCCTGCCCTTCGACGAGCACCGGCGGATTGCCGCGCGTCGTCTCCCAGAACTGCTGGCAGGCCGCCGACAGATTGCCATGGGTCAGCATGGCGCCCTTGGGCAGGCCGGTCGTGCCCCCGGTATATTGCAGCACGGCGATCACTTCGCGCGGATCTGACATCGGGTGGTGTTCCGGCGCGCCGTCATTGGCGAGCAGGTCGGCAAAGCGAATGCGACTGTCGTCCCACGTCACATCGCTCACCTGCCCGGCCGCCTTCATCTGGCCTGCGAGCACGTCCGGCGACGCCGTCATCTCGGCCAGACTGCCGACGATCAGCTTCTGCAGCCTTGTCTTGCCGAGCATTCCCGCCATCTGCGGATACAGCGTGACATGGTCGAGCGTGATCAGGAAATCCGTCCGGCTATCCTCGATCTTGTGCTCGAGAACCTTGGCGGCATCGAGCGGCGAATAGTTGACCACCGTACCGCCGGCCTTCAGTACGCCGAAGAACGCGATGACGTAGTGCGGCGTGTTATGCAGGAACAGGCCGACATGCACGCCCGGCCGGACGCCGAGTTGCTGAAGTCCCCGCGCCGCGCGATCCACCTGGTCGCCGAGCTCGCGATAGCTGAGACGCTTGCCCATGAACTCGATCGCGGGCCGATCCGGCCATTTCGCGATGGTGTCATCGAGAATGTTCTGCACCGGCATCGAAACGATCTCGGCATCCCATCTCACACCCACCGGGTAGGATTTGATCCAGGGCATGTCGTTCATCTTGAGCTTCTCCCAGAACAACGCACGTCTTCCGCCAGGTCGGCGTATCGGATGATCCGTCCGCCGCAGCAGCCTTACTGGCCGCAAGCCGCAACATCCGGACGGCCGGCGCTGACTTACTTCGGCAGCAATAGTTTCTGCAGGTTGCCGAGATTTTCCTGCAAACGGTCCTGAACGATCTTCCAGGCGTTGTTGCGCGACTGCGCTTCCATCGCAGACAGTTCGTTGAAATTCGCCAAGGCCTTTTCAACGCCAAGTTTGGCCGCTTCCGCCTGCTTGGTCAGGCTGTCCGCACCGCTCGCATCCTTGATCGCAGCCTGCCATTGCGCGAGCGTTTCTTGCAGGATCTCGTTGCGCCGCTCGACAAGCGCCGCAACCCCTGCATAAGCCTGCCGGTTTGCCTCGACCAGCGTCTCCATGTCCTTGCGCTGCCATTCGATCAGCGCCGCTATGTCGAGTCCGGGCGTTTGGAATTTCTCGGCAAATTTCCTGAGATCGTCGGACCACATCGCGCCGCCCGGCTGCTTGCTGTCTGCTTCCATGAAAAACCCTCCTCTTCGATTGAACTCCGGCCGTGATCACGTCGCGGCAGAGGCCGCCAACCCTATGCGGCGAATGGGCCGGCATCGGAGCCGCCCGCGCTAGCCTGGTGATGCCGCCGCGGGTCCGGAAAAAGCAGGCGTTTCAGGCCGCTTCGGTCGAACGGCCACAATTCGCCTTCCCGCATCGCGAGCCGGTCCGCGATGGCATAGAGCGCGACGGGGTTGTGCCCGAGCCCGCAATGACTGCCTTCCACCTCGATATTCTCGGTTGTCGCGCTCTCTTGTTCACGACAGCCCTGCCACGCGACGATGCCATCGCTACGGCTGTAGATCGCGGTGCTTGGCACCGGAGGCGGCAGCTTCATGGCTTCGCGCCCGGGCCAGTCTTCCGCCCGGCGCCCGCTGAGGGTTTCATAGAGCTGCCAGGCGTTGCTTGCTTTGGGTTCGTTGGCGAAGGGGCTGCCGAGCGTGATCACCTGGCGTACCAGCGATGGCGTCCGTCGCGCCGCCTCGCGCGCAAAGACGCCGCCTAGGCTCCAACCAATCAGGCTGACCTTGCGCTGATAGCGCGCGAACAGTTCCGCGAGCCGCTCGTCGATGCCGGGTTCTACGCCGGGATGTGGACCATGGTTCGAGCCCTGCTTCCAGCCATGAGCTGCGTAGCCCAGGTCTTTCAGAAGTGTTCGCAGCGGTCGGGTCGAGACATCACTTGCCGCCAGGCCGGGCAACACAAGCACCGGATGGCCATCGCCACGCGGCGCCTGCCGCAGCAACGGATATGTCGCGAAGAACGCCTGCAACTCCCAAATGCCGCGCATCTCGAGCGCCAGCAGCAGCCGCGACGGCGGCCCGACGGGTTCGGTCGCCCGATCCATCACAATTCCTCCCCTTTGAATGCAGCGCTCATGGCGCGCTCACATCAAGTCTTTGGCTTGATCGGGATCGGAACGCTCAGGTTCGGATCAGACCTCTCGTGCAGCTTGATTTGAGGTTACGGTAACGAGCGCCTCCGACCCTCGAAAGGTGCAAATGACCCGCTTGCCCGGTGAGTTTGGGACACAGCCCGCGATGCCAAGCTCTGCCGGATTCGTGCTGCACTGCAATCATTTAACGCGCGGCGACTGCTGCATGCATGATGCTTGGCTGGAAAACGCCCTGACGATCGGGTGTCCTGAACGCAGCGCGAGCCCGGACACAAAAATCGCGAAAACAACCCCATGCAAAGTAGAAAAACCCGGCCTTGCAGCACCCGTGCTGCTGGCGTCCGGGGCACGAGAAGAAAATGGTCCGTCGTCCCGGCTCCACCTCATCTCGTTCCGCCTAGCTAGATGCCAAGCGAAAGCCGGAAATCAGACGGACTCTTTCCCGTCCACCGCAGAAACGCGTGCCGGAAATTGGCGGCGTCGCTGTATCCCAGCCGATTGGCGATTTCCTCATTGGTCATTTTCGTCTTGCGAAGGTACTCGATGGCAAGATGCATCCGCACCTCGGCCAGGATATCGCGGTAAGCCGTCCCTTCCACCTCCAGCCTGCGGCGCAGCGCCCGCGGATGCATCGAGAGCTTCTCGGCAACAACTTCGATGCCGGGGTATCGGCCGCGCAGTTCGATCAGCATCCGCCGAACGTCCGCCGCGACGCCGCCTCCGCGATTGACCTCAGCCAGGATTTGCTCGCACATCTCGCGCGCCATGGCGTGACTGCGCGGGTCGGCGAGCGATACCGGACCATCAGCTGTCGCCAAATCATAGCCATAGGCGTTGCTTCGCTGCGTGAACAGAACCGGACATGCGAAGAGTTCGTCGTAGAAGGCGACATGCTGCGGCGTCGCATACACGACGGCGACGTGCGAGTATCTGAATGATGGCCCGACCAGATCCCGGGCGATCATCAAATGTGCCGCCAGCGCGAACTCCACCGCAAACCGATAGGCGTCCTCGGTGGGGTCCACCCAATGCCGCGGCTCGACGGTGCACAGCACGGTCGTCTCGTCATAGGCATTGCTGGCATCGCAGAACGGGCCGATCACACGGATGTAGCGGTTGGCGAAATCGCGGGCGTCGGCGTAGGTGGGACTGCTCAGCAGCGCGTATCCGTACATTCCATACGTCGTGACGTGCATGCGCTGACCCGCGCGGAGCGCGATGGCAGAATCTTTCGACAGGCGGAGGGCGTTGCGAATCACCGTATCGAGTTGCCGATACGAAATCTGGGTGGTGTGTGCCTCCAGCTGGGACCGATCGAGTCCAGTACCGTCCAGTGTTTCGGACGCATCGACACCTTGCACGTTCAACTCCGAAACGATCGCGGCGATCGAATGCGGTGAATAGATGCGCTGCACGAAGTCTTGCCGCGACAGGCCGCATGATTCACCGTCCTGTTTTTGCGACTTGCCTCCTTCCCTCATAGCCGTGCCCTACCCGCGCCGCTCTCCTGTTGCCAGCGGCCAGAAAGACACACTACCCACCGCGCTCGGCACAGACAACGCCGATCGGACACCTCAACTCGGTGTTCTCCTCGACCCGGCGGTCTTCCGATTCTATTTGACCATCTTGGATTTGAGGCCATTCAGTCATTTTAGCGCCGGCAGTTCGGGACCGGTGCGCAGGACCCGTAACCCGCGCATCATTCTGAATGAGGCGTAGAGGCATCGGCTGGCTTATTTGCATCGCAATCGGCGAGCCTGGAGCCGAGCTCGGTTACGTCCTTTCGCAAGTTCGGTTCGGAACGAGCCCCGAAAGTCGTCTTCATGGATCGCGATGCTTGTTCGCCGCGGTTCCAGCTTCCGTAAAGGCAGAGGCGAGGTCCGCATGCTGCCGGTTCACCACCGCGCTTCGATGATTGATCGGACCTCAAGGCAGCCTCTTCGAACTCGTTGCGGTTGCGTCGCTATCCTCCGGCCGACGGGAGATCCCACCATGAGTTTGTCGATGATATCGCTCCGGGTGATCGGATGAGCTGGCGACCCCGCACCGTGCAGCAACGCCGCACGGGTGGGCTCGTAGATCAAATGGCCGAGGAAGCGCAGCCCGAGACCGACCGCGCGACGGACACCTGCACCATTACTTCAGGTCTGCGGGTGGATCGCAGCAACCTCTTCCTAAGAGATTGAGATAACTATATTTTTATAATTCGTAGAAACTGGACTTCTGTCAAAATACAAATGTTCTTTGCATTTTTCATATGTTGCATCTCATAGAATACGAATGTAAGAGAGCACAATAGGAATGTCCCACAAGGGGACCCGGTACAAGCCGGGTGCAGGGTTGATGAGCCGAGCTCTCTTCATCGACGGCGCCAAAAAAGCGCGGGTAGCGCAGTTCAATCTGCGCGAGGGCCGCGAGGACGAAGTCCTGATGGATGTCGCCTCGGTCGGCGTCTGCGGCAGCGATCTGCATTATTTCAAGGACGGCGGTATCGGCAGCACGCTTATCAACGAACCCTTTGTCCCCGGGCATGAGTTCGGCGGCTATCTCTGTCAGGACGTCGAGGAACTCGGTCTCACGCGCGGCCAGCTCGTTGCCGTCGATCCAAACAAGGCATGCGGTCGGTGCGAATGGTGCCATGAGGGCCATCCCAACCTCTGCCCCAACGTTGAGTTCATTGGAGCTCCTCCCTTCGACGGCGCGATGACGGAGCGCATCTGGGCACCAAGGTCGCAGCTCGTCGCGCTGCCGAATGGCTTCGACGCGCTGGATGCCGTCATGCTGGAGCCGCTCGGCGTCGCCATTCACGCCGTCGGGCTCGCCAAGCCGCGCATGCTCGAACGCGTGGCCGTGCTGGGCTGCGGCCCGATCGGCCTGCTCATCGTCCAGGTGTTGAAAGCTGCCGGCGCCGGTGAGGTTCTCGCCTGCGATCCGCTGCCGCATCGCCGCGCAATGGCCGAAAAGATCGGCGCCGATCGCGTCGGTGAAAGCGCCGCCGACATTGCCGAATGGTCCAAGGGCGGCTGCCCCCTTGTGCTGGAAGCGACGAATTCGCCGTTCGGCTTCCGCGACGCCGTAACCGCGACGCGCATCGGCGGACGGATCGTGCTTGTCGGCATTCCCGACGGCGACATTTACACCTTGCCGGCCGCGGACGCGCGCCGCCGCGGCCTGAACATCAAGTTCGCGCGGCGGATGGGCGACGTCTATCCGCGCGCCATTGAGTTCCTCGCAGCGGGGAAGATCGACGTACGCTCGATCGTCACCCACCGCGTCGCGCTGGAGGAAGCGCCCGGCGTGTTCACGGCACTTGCCGAGAATGCGCCCGGCTACGTCAAGGTCCTCGTCGATCTGAAGGGGAGTTGAACCGACGCCGGAATGACACCTGGCCGCCACTAACAAATGGGAGCATCACGATGAAGCCGGCGTATGCGTGAGGTGAGGCCGTGAGCGACACACCCGACAGCGAAACGAGGACAATGCGCATCAACGCCGAGGACCTGGCCGAAGCGCAAATCCAGGCTCGAGCCTGCTGGTATTACTATGTCGGCGCGATGACGCAGCAGGAGATTGCCGATCGCCTCGGGCTGACGCGGCTCAAGGTCAACAAGCTGCTCGGGCAGGCACGGCAGGATGGGCTCGTCAGCGTCGAGATCAAGCTGCCGCTCGCCAACTGCGTTGCGCTGGAAGAGAAGCTGAAGGCGCGCTTCGCGCTCGACGATGTTTCCGTGGTTCCTAGCCTGCCCGATCCCGATGCGCTGCAACAGGTGATCGGCGAAGCCGCGAGCACGATGCTTCATCCCCTGCTGAAGGATGGCATCGGCCTCGGCGTCGGCTGGGGCCGCACGCTCAGAGCCGCCGCGCGCACGCTCAAGCAGCGACGATTCGCCCGCAGCTGGGTGACTTCGCTGATGGGCGGCATGACGCGCGGCGCCGGCACCAACACGTTCGAGGTCGCGACCGAGTTTGCGCGCCTGATCGGCGCCGAATGCTACTACGTCGCGGCACCGATCTATTGCCCGTCGGTCGAGAGCCGTTCCACGCTCCTGACGCATTACGGACTTGCGGACGTGATGCGCCGGGCTCGCGAAGGCCAGATCGCGCTGGTATCCTGCGGTGACCTGACACCACGCTCGCTGCTCGCGGCGACCCATATCGTGAATGAAGCGCTGGACGGACTGCGCAAGGCGGGCGCGGTCGGCGACCTGCTCGGAACGTATCTCGACGAATACGGCCGCCCGGTCGACCACCCTCTCAATTCCCGAGTCATGGCGCTGAGCCCGCAGGAGCTGAAGGCGTATCCGATCTCCATCCTGGCCTCGGGCGGGCTACCCAAGGCGCCGGTGATCCGCGGCATTCTGAACGCGCGCTATGTACGCTGCCTCGTCACGGACGAATCTGCGGCAGCGGCGCTGCTGCAATGAGCCTGCTGCTCGCCATCGATGTCGGTACGTTGTCGGCGCGCGCCGGGCTGTTCGACGCGTCGGGCCGGCTGGTGACCGCGCGCAGTCATCCGTTCGAACTGCTGCGGCCCGCGGAAAACCACGCTGTTTATCGGATGGACGAAATCTGGGCCGCGGTATGTGCCGCCATCCGCGCCGCCATTGCCGATGCGCCGGGTGCGGCGGCTGCGATCGCGGGCGTCGCCGTCGACGCGACATCCTCGACCTATTTCGAGGCGAACGGCGAGCCGCCGCTGCAAGGCGATGCTGACGTGGTCTGCTGGATGGACCATCGCGGCGAGCGCGAGGCAGCGGAGATTGGAGCATCCGGCGACCATTATCTGGATCATGTCGGCGGCACGGTCTCGCCGGAGATGTATCTGCCCAAGATTCTCTGGGTAAAGCGGCACACGCCGGAGGCGTGGGCGCGCGTCACCGCCGTGCGCGACCTCTCGGACGAAGTCGCTCGCCGCATGACCGGCATCGATCGGCACTCCGTCTGCGGGCTTGCCTGCAAGTTTCCCTACCTGCCTGCCGACCCTGATCCGTGGCGCCGCGATCTGCTCGCTACGCTTGATCTCTCCGATCTGCTGCGGCGCGGCAAGCTCGCCGAGCCGCCGGGCCTGGTCGGCCAGGTTCACGGAACGGTATCCGCGGATGCGGCGAAGGCGCTCGGCATTGCGCCGGGAGCGCCGGTCGCGATCGGATTGATCGACGCGGAAGCAGGCGCTCTCGGTGTCGTGGGCCACGGATTTCGCGACAAGATGGACCGCACGCTGGCGCTGATCGGCGGCACCTCAAGCAGCTACATGTGCTGGGCGGAGGATAAGCGGCACATCTCCGGGGTCTGGGGTCCCTTCAAGGACGCGGTATTTCCCGGCTACTGGATGCACGAGGCCGGGATGAGCATTTCGGGCGCGGCGCTCGACGCCGTGCTGGACCAGCATCCCGCCAGCCCCGGCAAGGCGTCGGCGGCGCGACACGCGGAAACTGCGCGCGATATTCTCGCGCTGCTCGATCTCGAAGGCCCCGCCTTCGGCGCGCGGCGGCATATCGTCCCCGATTGGCTCGGCAACCGCGCGCCCCATGGCGACGGTGCGGTGCGCGCGCTCGTCAGCGGCATTGGCCTGGAGACGAGTTCACGCACCTTCCTCGAACATTACTACGCGACGGCCCGCGCGCTCGCGCTGCAAAGCCGTCATATCCTTGAGCATCTCAACACGCGTGGCTATGCGATCGGCCGCGCCTGTCTCGCCGGCGGACACACCAGGAATCCGCTGATGGTACGCCTTTATCGCGATGCGCTTGGCGCAGACCTCGTCATCTCCCACTCGCCCGAACCGGTGCTGCTCGGCACCGCGATGGTCGCCTCCGTCGCGGCCGGGCTTTACCCGGATCTGTTTGCGGCGCTCGACGCGATGGCGCCGGAGCAGACGATCCACAAGGCCGACCCGATATGGGCGGCGGCGAACGATGCCGCCTATTCGACTTATCTCAAGCTGTTCGCCATCCGCAACGAAATCGAGGCCGAAGGTCGGCGACCGGCCGGCCGCCCCTCCGCGTCCGCAGCCGCATTCTGAACGCGATGTCTTTTCTCGTCAGCAATTAGCTTCAACATTCCGTCCCCGGCTTGAGAGATAGATGCGAGCCGCGTTACCGCCGAAGATAGCCGCCTTTTCATCCGGTGACAGACCGGCGAGCAGGGTTTCGGCGGCGGCAATCCATTTTTCATAACCGCCCGCCAGATTGACCACCGGCCAGTCGCTTCCCCATAGCAGGCGATGCGGTCCGAAACACGCAACGACATGATCCACCGCTTTCCGCAGATCCGTAATCTGCCAATCCGGTGCGGCCTCTGTCACCAATCCCGATAGCTTGCAGACGATATTGGGGCGTTCGGCGAGCAGCGCGACATCGCGATACCAATCTGCTGTCTCGCCGGTCGCAAGCCGGGGCTTGGCGCAATGGTCAAGCACGAACTGCAGATAGGGATGATCATCGACCAGCCGCAGCAGTCGCGGCAAATGGCGCGGCAGCACCAGCGCGTCGAACGCCAGGTTGTTTCGGGCCATCGCTGCCAATAGCGGCGCCAAGCCAGGGTGGAGCAGCCAATCGTCATCGGGCATGTCCTGCACCATCGGCCGCAATCCAACCAAGAGTTTGTGCATGGCGAGTGCATCAATGCGCGCCCCGCCGTCGGCTACGTCGAAGTCCGTCCAGCCGACCACACCCCGCACCACCTGTGCCTTCGCCGCGATGTCGAGAAGAAACATGGTCTCCGCCTCGGTCGGTGCAGCCTGCACCAGGATCGTCCCCCTGATGTTCGCGGCAGCCAGGTGCGGCGCCAGATCCGAAAGGGAAAAGTCGCGGTGGATCGGCGCGAGCGCGGGAGTCAACCAACCATAATCGCCACGCGCGAGAGTCCACAGATGATGATGCGCATCGATCCGCATCAGCCGGCTACCGGCAGCGGAACGGGCGCTTCCGCAGCCAGCAGGCGCTCGGCCTTCAGATCGGCCCAAAGCACCGCTGGCACGTCGCAGGACAGCGCGGCTACGTTGCGTTCGACCTCCTGCGGACTCTGGCCCCCCAGCACAACGCTCGCCACCGCCGGATGGCCCAGGGCAAAATGCAACGCCGCGGTTGGCAGGGCAACGCCATGCGCATCACAGATGCTTTCGATCCGAGCTACCCTTGCCAGGATCTCAGGTGGCGCATCCCTGTAATTGTATTTGGCACCGCTCACCGCGCCGGTTGCCAGAATACCTGAATTGAATACGCCGCCGAGCAACACACCGATCCCCTGTTGTTGCGCAAGCGGCAGAAACTTTGTCAGCGCCGGCTGCTCCAGCAGGGAATAGCGCCCCGCGAGCAGCATGGTATCGAATGAACCGGCTTGCGCGAAACGCACGCACATCTCGGCCTCGTTCACGCCGATCCCGATGCCCGCAACAACGCCCTCTGCGCGAAGCCGGTCCAGCGCCACGTACGCGCCAGTCATGGCCTCGCGAAACCGCTCGTCGATCGCGTCGACGCCATGAGTCCAAACGTCGACGTCATAGATCAGCAACAGGTCCAGCCGGTCGACCCCTAGCCGCAACAGCGACTGTTCCACCGAACGCATCGTGCCGTCATAGGAATAATCAACCACTGCCTGGTGCGGCAGCCCTCCTACAAAACCGGAACGGTCGCCTCGACCGCGAAACGGATCCGTCCAGCGACCGACTTTGGTGCAAACGACGATGTCCTGGCGCGGCACGCGCCTGATTGCGGCGCCGCAACGATGTTCGGCAAGGCCGTTGCCATAGAGCGGAGAAGTATCGAGGAGATTGATGCCCAGCTCGAATGCACGTTTCACGGTATCAATGGCCGTGCCGTCATCCAGTTGCACATAGAGATCACCAAGCGGCGCGGTTCCGAATCCCAGAACCGAAACCTGAAGCCGCGTCCCACCAAGAGCACGGCGCGGCACCGCAAATACTGGTTTCATATTGACCGGTTCTCTTCGGCCCATCGCCCAGTCGCGGCGATGCGCCCTTACCTTGCTTGCCATTGGAGAAGTCCGCTGGCTGTGAACCCTCGCGATATTGCCAGCCGCGGCCGCCGTTCAATGGGACCGCCCTGGCTGGATGTTGATTTTGCCACCGAAAAACCTGGAGCGGAAGTCAATCCGACCGTACCAAGCGGCAATCGCATCCGATGTTCGGCCGTGCACGAAAGCGGTACCGGCTGACCGACAGGCCGGATTCGACGTGGACCCGTGCGGCGCGATCGCAATGTCTCTCGGTGTGCCGGACCGGCAGCGGGGAACACGCACCCGACGACACATCGAAATGCAAGGCTGCTGACGCTGGTTGTCGCTGGATTTTCTTTGATCTCCCGGTGCAGGCATCGTGCACACGTCGCCTTCTAACCACTCGAGGAGATTAAACTCCCGCTCCAATCCATCATGGGGGCGACGGAAAGCGATAGCCTCGCCATTTCAGTAGCTTATCTTGCTTTCTCAATGGAGATGAACAGCGGACGTGCGCGCCCAAAATAGACCAAATTGCGCACGTTCGTACCCGGTTGACCTCTCGGTGCACGGGACCCGTAATCCGCGCGTCATTTTGGGGGGGACGTAGAGCAGTCGGTTGGATTATCTGCACGATCGTAATCAGCGAGCTTGGCAAGTTCGGTTGCTGGGACCGGCCGCGCGAATATACTGACCGAGGAGAAAGCGTCGGCAATGGGAATAATTTGTGTGAATGATACGAGAGTGACGAACGACAGGTCTTCATATCCCCGGTTGAACTGGGCCGCGCTTTCGCAAGCCGAGCGCGACGCTGCCTATGACAACAATGCAGCGGTAAAGAACAGCGCGGCGCTGATCGCTGAGCGAAACCAGGCTTCCGAAGCGCTGCGCGCCAGCCGCAAATCGATTCTGGATGTGCCCTATGGCGACCGCGAAAGGACGAAGATCGATCTCTATCCGGCGACCGACGGGACAGCCCCCTGCCTGGTGTTCCTGCACGGCGGCTACTGGCAGCGCAACGCACGCGACGTATTTGCCATGCTCGTCGAAGGCGTCGCGGCGCATGGCTGGTCGGTTGCCATCCCCGGCTACTCGCTGGCGCCCGACGCATCGTTGACCCAGATCGTGGCGGAGATATCCCACTCCCTCGATTGGCTGGCGCAAAACGGAGCGGCATACGGCATCTCCGGTCCCGTTATCCTCTCGGGCTGGTCGGCCGGCGCCCACCTCGTCGCCATGGCGCTCGATCACCCGCACGTCGCCGCGGGATTGGCGATTTCGGGCGTGTACGATCTTGCGCCAATCCGCGATACCGGTCTGAACAACGCGCTGAAGCTGACCGACCTGGAAGTGGCACAATTGTCGCCGCTTCGCCTGCCCGCTGTCCATAAACGGCTCGATATCGCCTACGGTACCGCCGAACTGCCGGCGCTGGTTTTCGATTCAATCCAGCTTCACGAAGCACGCGTGGCCGCAGGCGCGCCAGGCAGGCTGGTCCCGATCGAAGGTGCAAACCATTTCAGCATCCTCGGCGAGCTGCGTCGTCCTGACGGCGCGCTTGTGGATATCGCCCGAAAGCTCGTCGGTTAGGTTGCCGGCGATCTGATCGCCCCGGCGTCGATCCAGACCTGATCGTCTCCGATCCGGACAGGGTAGATCCGCAATGGCCGGCTCGACCAGCCGTAGGAAATCTGGCCATTGCGCAGATCGAACGAGGCCGCATGACGGGGGCAGCACAAGCGTCCTCCGGACAGGCACCCGAGACTGAGGTCGGCCTGTTCGTGCGGGCACATTCGTTCGCAGGCCACCGCGCGACCTTCGTTCCAGACCAGGATCAGATCGACGCCGGTCACACGGGCACAGACGATCGTTTGTGAAATCAACCGGCTGAGGCCGCAGACCGGCATCCATTTTTCGTCGCCTGACAAGGCCGTCGTTTGGTTCTGCTCATCCGCCAAGATAAGCCTTTCGCACGTGCTCGTTCTCGATCATCTCTGCGCCAGGCCCGGAGAGAACGATACGGCCGCCTTCCAGCAAATAGGCGTGGTCGCACATTTCGAGCGCCGCAAACGCGTTCTGCTCCACCAGCAGAACCGTCGTTCCGGCATCGCGGATGCCGCGGATGATCGCAAAAGTCCGCTCGACGATGTTGGGCGCCAGTCCAAGGGAAGGCTCGTCGAACATGATCAGCCGCGGCCGCGACATCAGCGCCCGGCCGATCGCCAGCATTTGCTGCTCACCGCCCGACAAGGTACCGGCAGCCTGCCGCTTGCGGTCGGCAAGCCGCGGAAACTCGCCATAGATCCGGTCGCGGTCCGCCGCGATCTCGGCAGAGCCGGTGCGCAGATAGGCGCCCATGTCGAGATTTTCCTCGACCGTCATATGCGGAAATACGCGCCGCCCTTCCGGACAATGCGCGATTCCTGCGGCCACCACGCGCGGCGGCTTGGCACCCGCAATGTCCTTGCCTTCGAACAGCATCGACCCCGAACGCGGCGCAACCAGTCCGGAGATCGCGCGCAGCGTCGTGCTCTTGCCAGCGCCGTTGGCGCCGATCAGGGCGACGAGCTGCCCGGCCTTGACCTCCAGCGAAATGCCGCGCAGCGCCGTGACGCCGCCATAGCCACAGACCATGTCCCGGATCTCAAGCACGCGCCGCTCCCTGGCCGAGATAGGCTTCGATGACGGCCGCATTGTTCCGGATCATTTCGGGCGGGCCTTCGGCGATGATCCGGCCGTAGTTCAGCACCACGATGCGGTCCGAGACGCTCATCACCATCGGCATGTCGTGCTCGACAAGCAGGATGGTGACACCGCGATCCCTGATGTTACGGATCAGTTGCACGAAGGTGTGGGTTTCCGAGGCGTTCATGCCGGAGACCGGTTCATCGAGCAGCAGCATCGACGGTTCGGCCGCCAACGCCAGCGCCACGCCGACAAGCCGCTGTTCGCCGTAGGACAGCGACCCTGCAAGATCGTTGGCGCGGCGTTCAAGGCCCACCCGTTCGATCAATTCGCTGGCGCGTTCGCGCAAACGGCGCTGGGAAGACCGCGCGCGCGGCAGGCCCAGAATGGCTTCGAGAAGGCCAACCCTGCCCTGGCGATGCAGCCCGACCAGCAAATTGTCGTAAACCGTGTCGTTCGGGAAGACACTGGTGCGCTGGAAGGTGCGGATCAATCCAAGATCGGCGATCTGATGCGGCTTCAGGCCGTTGAGAGCGGTTCCGCGATAGCTCACGGCGCCATGGGTTGGATCCAGAAAGCCCGTGACAACGTTGAACGCCGTGGTCTTGCCGGCGCCGTTGGGCCCGATCAGGCTGACGATCTCGCCTTCGCCGACCGTAAAATTCATGTCCGAGAGTGCGACGAGCCCACCAAAACTCACGGCGACTTGCTCGACTTTCAATGCCGTCGCCGGAGCCGCCATCACGCATGCTCCTTGGCGTCGCGCTTTACGAAGGCAACCGGTGCCACCGCTTCGACCCGGCTCCGCCGTTTCGCAAATCGCTGCGCCAGCGATGGCACGATGCCGCGCGGCAATACAAACAGGATCACGATCAGAACGCCGCCATAGGCGATCCATTGTGCCTCCGGCGCCATGATCGGACGCAGGAACACCGGCAACAGTCCGAAGATCATGCCGCCAACGACAGGACCGGCCAGCGAGCCCTTGCCGCCGGTGATGACCATGATCACCATCGTCACGGTATTGATGAAGGCGAACACCTCGGGATCGATAATGCGGATGTAGTGCGCATAGAGGCTGCCCGCCGCTCCGGCGATCCCCGCCGAGATCACTGCCGCCAGCGTGAGCGTTTTCGTCACGTCGATGCCAACAGACACCGCCAACGTTTCGTTTTCCATCAGCCCGCGCATGGCGCGGCCGAAATGTGAATGGACCAGGCGCGAGATCAGCACATAGGCGATAACCGCGACAGCAAGCACGAGGTAGTAATTCTGCAACTTGGTGCGGAGGGTAAGATCTCCAAGACCCGGCATTCCGATCGTGATCGAAGGAATATTGGTCAGCGCCAGCGGTCCCTGCGTCAGCTCGACCCAGTTGAGGGCCACCAGCCGGACCACTTCGGCGAAGGAAATCGTCACAATCACGAAATATGCGCCGCGAACACGAAACGATAGCAGCCCCACCAGATACCCGCACAAGCCGGCGACGACGATCGCGAGCACAAAGCCGATGATCGGAGGCCAGGGTTCGTGAACAATACGGAAGCCGAAGGGCAAGCCGGCGTCGAAACCAAGCGACGTCAGGGCACTGACGTAAGCGCCAATACCGAAGAACGCGATGTGGCCGAGGCTGAGCTGGCCGGTGAAACCGAGCAGCAGATTGAGGCTCATCGCGCCGATGATGAAGATACCGGTCGTGATCAACGCGTTCATCAGGTACGGATCGCGTAGCCACAGCGGCACGGATGCGAACGCGACGACCGTCAGAATAGCGACCACTGTTCTCATCCGACGCGCTCCGAGCGCGCGAAAAGTCCGGTCGGCTTGAAGATCAGAACCGCAATGATGATCAGGAAGCCCATCGCATCGCGATATCCCGACGAAACGTAGCCGGCGCCCAGCTCTTCCGCCAAGGCCAGGATGAAACCACCAATCACCGCGCCGGTGATGTTGCCGAGCCCGCCAAGGATGACGATCGCGAACGCCTTGACGGCGGCGAGATCGCCCATTTGCGGGAAAATCACGTAGACCGGACCCAGCAGCGCACCGGCCGCGGCCGCCAGGCTCGAACCGATCGCGAAGGTCGAGGTGTAGATCATGTCGACATTGACGCCCATCAGCGAAGCGGTGTCATGATCCTGAAACGTCGCCCGCATTGCGCAGCCGAGTTTTGTCCTGTTGATCAGGAGATAGGTGACGACGATCAGCATGGCTGCTGCGGCGAGCACGAACAGCCGAAGCCAGGACACGGAGACCGGACCGAGCACCAGCGGCGCCTCGGGAAACGGCGTCGTCACCGATTTCGCCACACCGCCCCATATCCACAGGGCGCCGGACTGCATCGCGATCCAGGCGCCGATCATGACAAGCATGGTGGTGTCGATATCGGAGCCGCGCAGCGGCCGCAGCAATATCAGCTCGATCGCCGCGCCAAGCAGCCAGCCGGCCACCACGGCGAGCGGCAGCGCCAGGAAGAAGTTAACCCCGAGCTGATGCACCACGATGAACATGATGTAGGCGCCGAACGTATAAAGCACCCCATGCGTGAAGTTCACGACGTTCATGATGCCGAAGATCAACGTCAGTCCGATACCCAGCAGGGCATAGGTGCCGCCAAGGACCAGCATGTTGATCAGATGTTGCAGAAACTCGCTCAAGGTGGCTCCCAATTATCCGACGCAGCAAGGTCCGCGGGTTCGCCGCGGCCCTTGCCGGTCAGCAATTTGACGTCAAAGTGTCTTCATGCCGATCTTGCCGTCGGTGATTTCGATCAGATAGACGTTGGGCTGGCTCTGGCCGCTTTCCTTGCCAGCCGGGCCGGATTTCCGGAACACGATGTCGCCGTTCAGGCCCTTGATGTTGATGTCCCACATAGCCGCCTTGATCGCCGCGGGCTCCGCCTTGCCCGCCTTCTCGATTGCGGCTGCCACCGTGCGAATGCCGTCATAGCCGCGAAAACTCTCGGTGCAGCCGGCGAAGTCGAACCCGCGCTTTTTCCATTCGGCGATGAAGTAGTTGGTCGCCTCCGGATTCGGCGTCTTGTCGGGGAACCAGGGCAGGAAGGTCGTCAGGTGCATGGTGCCGTTGGCGGCGGCTCCTGCCTGAGCGATGATCTGATCCGGATTCTGTGAGCCGCCAGTGGTGATGATGCGCTTCTTGAGCCCCAGCGCCGCGGCCTGCTTGAAGATCAGCGTCAGTTGGTCCACCGCCGTCGTCACGATGATGGTTTCGGAATCGGTGCCCTTGAGCTTGGAAAGCTGCGCGCTCATATCCTGCGCGCCCTGGTCCATCGTCTCGACGACGCCGACCGTGATCCCCTTTTCCTTCATCATCTTGCTGAAATCCTCGGCAGTGCCGCGTCCCCAGTCGTTGTTGATGATGAGGAAATCGACCTTCTTCAGTTCGAGTTTGTCGACGATCCCCTTGAAGGCGGCAGCCTCGATCGCCGACGGCGGCGAGATACGGAAGACATAGGGATTCCCCGTCGTGGTGATCTTGCCCGACGATGAGGTCTCAACCACCATCGGCACCTCGTACTCCATCAATTTGGGCATCACGGCCAGCGTCAGGCTCGAGCCCCACGCCCCCATCAGGACCGGCACTTTGTCGCTGGTGATCAGTTTTTCGGCGACGGCGGCCGCTTCCGTCGGATTGCTTTTGTTGTCCTCGATGACGAGTTCGATCTTCTTGCCGAGAATGCCGCCCTTGGCGTTGATCTCGTCGGCAGCGATCTTGGCGCCGTTGACGACATAGGTACCGGAAGCAGCGAATGCGCCTGTGAGCGGTTCATTCACCCCGATCTTGATGGTTTGGGCATCGGCGGCGCCACCCAGCAAAGCAGCCGCCAGCGCAATCGCTGGAACAAGTCTGAACGTCCATGTCATATGATTCTCCAATCTGCCGCTGTTAATCCATCCGCAGTCCAAAACTCGCCGCTCCGCACTGTGCGCAACGTCGATCCTTCATGCCGCTCCGTCCTTGTTGGACGAGAAACGACCAAACCAGCGCGCAACCCGCTCGCGCAAAAGACTGAAACCCAGCGTCATTCCGTTCAGGTCGGCCGCAACGGCATCTGCCGGCAAGGTGCCCGACAGCCGGCGGTCGAGATTGCCGGCAAATTCCGCGATCAGTCGCGCCGCGAGATCACGCACCAGCCCTGGCCTTCCGACCTGCGCCAGCATTCCCGTCAGCGTGTATCCGATGGAAAGATCGACTCGCGTCCCCTGTTCGGAAGGCACCAGCCGATAACGAATTTCGCCTTGAGTCGAAGACCGGCTGCGCCGGTCGTTGCCGATGCCGACGATGCGGCCGGACATATCGCCCGGGCTGCGTTCGACACGCGCTGCGCCCGAGAACGTCGCGGCGATCGGGCCGATCCTGACCCGGATTTCACCTTCGACACGCTCCGGCTTCGGTGGCGCCGTCAACGACGCGCCGGCAAGGCAAGCTGCGACAGCCGCGATGTCGCCGAACATCGCAAACACCCGTTCGGGCGGATGCGCGACGCTGAACTGCTGCTCGAGGACAGTGGCGGGGATGAAGTCCGGAATCGAATCGACCGAACTGGATCCCCCGGGCGAGGTTTGTTCGGTTTCGACCGACCGCATGCGTTCAGCGAGATCGGTACCGCGATCCAGGCTTCGGCCCGAGCCGACGGGCCCGAGGATCTTCCGTCCTCCTCCCGGTTCGGGTGGAATGTTGCGTACACGTCGCGCCTCGATCACGGATTGGACCGCCCGCACGATGCCGACATAGCCGGTGCAGCGGCACAGATTGCCGCTCAAGCCCACACGGATCAGGCGCTCGTCGGCTTGCGGCAACCGCAGCACGAGATCGCGCGCGGAGACCAGCATTCCCGGCGTGCAATAGCCGCATTGCAGCGCATGCTCGCGGGTGAAGGCCGAGCGAAGCTCTGACGTAACATCGTCCTCATCGAGGCCTTCGATCGTGGTGACCTCTGCCCCTTCGCAGGCAACGGCATAGGTGATGCACGAGCGCGCCGGCATGCCGTCGAGCAGCACCGTGCACGCGCCGCAGACGCCGTGTTCGCAACCGAGATGCGTCCCGGTCAGGTCGAGCTTTTCGCGGACGAAATCCGCAAGGTTGGTACGAGGCTCTGCGAGAGCCTGCACTGCGCGCCGGTTCACGGAAAGTGCGATCATGTTCATGCGGCGGCCTCGCGGACCGCGCGCTTCAGGACATTCACGTGAATATGGCGATGTGCCGCGTTGGCGACGCCTGCCTTCACCAGCAGGAGATCAGCCACACGCCCGTCGAAGCGCTCCTTGTAGTCGCCGGCAATGCGCCCGCCGAACAATTCCGTCGCATTCGTGATGACGATCGGCGCAGCATCGATCGCGCCGATGACGACGCGGGCGGTTGCGACGCTCGGATCGATCAGGACCGCGCCGATCGCATGCGCGAACTCGCCCGTCTTGCGGCAACTCTTGACGTATCCCCAATGCGCCGATGCCGGCCTCGACGGAACATGGATCGTCTCCACGATCTCACCAACCCGCAGCGCCGATTCCAGCGCGCCGACGATGAACTCCTCCATCGTGACCGTACGGGCGCCAGCAAGGCTTCGCAGCGTCAGTTTCGCGCCCAGCGCCGAGAGCGCGGAAACCCAGTCTGCCGCAGGATCGGCATGGCTGAGGGATCCGCCAACCGTGCCGCGATTTCGAACCGCGCGGTAGGCGATGTTACCGGCAACGCCCTGCATGGCGCCACGCGTAACATCGGGAACGCGTCCATCCTCGATGTCAGCGTGGGTGACACAGGCCCCGAGCACGAGTTCGTCGCCGCGGCGCTCGACCTGCTTGAGCTCGTCAAGCCCGGAGATGTCGACGATCATCTGCGGCTCCACGAGCCGCAGATTGAGCATCGGACCCAGCGATTGGCCACCGGCGATGATCTTGGTGGAAACTTCGGCCCCGCCCAACAGGGCGAGTGCCGCCTGCAGATCGCGCGGGCGTTCATAGCCGAAGGAAGCCGGTTTCATGCCGCCGGCCTTTCTGCGTCGCGCGCCGCCAGAATCGCCTCGACGACTCGGTAAGGCGTAACGGGTGATTGCATCAGTTCGGCACCAAGCGGCCGCAGTGCATCGTTAAGGGCGTTGACGATCGCAGCGGGCGGAGCGATCGCACCACCCTCGCCGATTCCCTTCACACCGAACTGCGTATAGGGCGACGGCGTCTCCATATGATCGAGACGCGCCGCAGGCACTTCGGTCGGACCGGGCAACAGATAATCCGCTAACGTCGTCGCCAGCGGCTGCCCCGCCGCATCGAACGGCATCTCCTCGTACAGCGCGGTGCCGATGCCCTGGGCCAAGCCGCCATAGATCTGGCCGTCCACCACCATCGGATTGACGAGAACGCCGCCGTCCTCGACGATGACGTAATCGAGGATTTCGATCTCGCCGAGATCGGGATCGACCGCGACCACCGCGGCATGCGCGGCATAGCTGAAAGTTCCGGAATCGCGCTGCGGCTTGTAGCCGGATGTGACCTCAAGCCCGCCCGCATCGACATCGGGCGGCAGATCCTGCGGACGGCGATACCAGGTGTGCGCGATTTCCTTCAAGGTAACGCTACCGTTGACGCCCTGAACCTCGCCGTTCTGCAGCACCACCGCCGCTGGATCATGCTGCAGCAGCTTGGCGCCGATGCGTTTGGCGCGCTCTCCCAATTCGCGGCACGCGGTTGCGACCGCGCCGCCTGCCATCACCATCGAACGCGAGCCCCAGGTGCCAGTGGAGTACGGCGTCATCGCGGTGTCGCCAAGGATGATGCGCACCCTCGCGACATCGACGCCCAGCATCTCGTGCGCGACCTGGGCGAGCGTCGTCTCCATGCCCTGCCCATGCGAATGCACGCCGACCCGCAGTTCGAGGCCACCGTCCGGCGTTAGCCGCGCGGACGCCTGCTCGTGACCGGGCACCATCGGAATGCCCCAGCCGGCATAGACCGACGTCCCGTGCGCGGCCTGTTCGCAATAGATGGAAACGCCGACGCCGATCAGGCGGCCGTCGGCTTCGCCCTTGCGCTGACGTGCGCGCACGCCCTCGACGTCGATAGACGCCAGGGCGCGGCGCATCGCTTCGGGATAATCGCCGCTGTCGAAGTGCTTTTTGGTGATGTTGTCGAACGGCATCTGCTCGGGCCGCACCAGATTGCGCAGGCGCACTTCGCCGGGCTCCAGCCCCGCCTCCGCCGCGACCAGATCGAGCATCAGCTCCAGCGCGAAACAAACGCCGGTGCGGGCCACGCCGCGATAAGGCAGGATCGGACATTTGTTGGTGGCGACCGAAAAGGTTCGGCAGCGATAGGCCGGCATCAAATAAGGGCCAGGCAGGATGCTGGCGACTTGCGCCGCCTCAAGGCACGCCGAGAACGGATAGGAGGAGTAAGCGCCGGAATCGACGGTCGCTTCGCAATCGATGCCGCGCAGCCGCCCGTCGCGATCGGCATAGACGGTGATCTTGTAATGGTGTTCGCGGCAGTTGGAGCTGGCAGTGAGATGTTCGCGGCGATCCTCCGTCCAGCGCACCGGATGGCCACAACGCATCGTCAGCCACGAAAGGCAGACTTCTTCCGGCAGCAGGATTCCCTTGTGCCCGAAGCCACCGCCGACATCTGGCGAAATGACGCGAATTTGGCCCTGCTCCATGCCGAGACATTCGGCCAGACCGCTGCGCGTGATATGCGGCATCTGGGCGGCGGAATAGAGCGTGAGTTGATCGAGGCGATGATCGAAGGTCGCGACGACGCCGCGCCCCTCGAGTGGCGACATGCACTGCCGCGCGGTCGATATCTCCCGCGACACCTTAATCGGCGCATCTAGTGCGGACGAGATGTCCACTTCGAAGTTGGTTTCGAGGAAGACGTTGTCGCCCCAATGCTCATGTACCAGGGCCGAACCCGGTTCCCGCGCCTTGCGCATGTTATAGACGGCGGGAAGCTGCTCGAGATCAAGCATCACCGCCGCCGCAATGTCTTCGGCTTCGGCACGCGTCGGAGCGACGCACATCGCAACCAGTTCGCCGACCTGACGCACCTTGCCGGCGGCGAGTACCGGTTGCTCCGAGATCTTGAAGCCCGGCAGCGCTGACACGGCACGGATCGGATTGACGCCGACCAGATCGGCCGCGGTGAAGACGCTGGCGCGATGCTGCTCCGGCACCCGTACTCCTCGGATCCGCGCATGCGCCAAAGGACTGCGCACAAACGCAACATCCTGGAGCCCGGCGAGACGAATGTCAGCCACAAACCGCCCGCGGCCACGCATCAGGCGGTCGTCTTCCTTGCGCGGCAGCCGCGCGCCGACGCCTTGTCCGGCGCCCGCACCGTCCGCGGAGGGAAAATCGCGCTCATTGCGCACTGTGGCGTTCTCCTCGATCGGCTGACGCTGCCGCGTTACGCCGCAACCGCCTGAGGCAGAATTGGCGCGATCGCGTCATATCGCGTACCGGCACGTAGACAGAACGCGGGCTGCAGCAGGCGTTCGGCGATGACTTCGTTCTTCTCGTTGTCAGAAAGGACAAATCGTCCGGTACGCTGTCCAATGACCGAGACGTCCGCATCCCTGCCGACCTTGAGGGCTCCGATTTCGTCAGCACGGCCGAGCATCTTGGCCGGGCTCGAGGTGACCATCGGCACAATCTGTTCGAGCGTGAGGCCGAGCGCCATCATCGAGCTCATCGCCTGGACCAGGCTGAACTTGGCCTGACCCGCAAACGGATGATTCTCGTCATCCTCGTGCTGGTCCGGCGTGCCGGCAGGCTGAGGCACGTGGGTATTGTAGCCGTGAATGTCCGCTCCGAGCGTCGTCGGAATAATGCCGGCGGCAATCGCCTTCTTGGCGAGACGATAGGAGAAGTGGCTGCCGTGACCGACATCGACCTTCAAGCCGCGATCCAGCGCCGCCTCGATCACGGGATGCACTTCACCCTCACGGTTGACGAAACCGCCGGGATGGCGCGTAAACGGATGCGCCAGCACGTCGCCCTCGCGCAGCAAGGGGATTACGCGCTCCAGAATGGTGTCGACGTTTTCGCCGTTGGTGCCGCTCTCGGGCAGGCCCCAAAGCTGACCGAAATGCACATAGACCGGCAGATCGGCGCGGCGCCCGATCTCGGACGCCATCTCGATGACGCGAATGCCCCAGCGCGCGAAACCACCGATCTCGGCATGAGCCTTGATGCCGCGAACGATGTCGAGATTGGACGTGGCCGACTTCACCGTGGCGTCGATGTCGACGCCATCGGGGCTGTAGAGCTTGGGATAGTAATGACCCTCGAGCCCGCCCACCAGATAGGCCGACAGGAACGCATAAACGCGCGACTTCGCCGGCTCGGCGACGAAGTGCCGGAAGCCCGGCAACGTCATGCATGACGGACCACCCTGATCGACCAACGTCGTCACGCCGGACTGCACGCCCACCATATCGGCATTCATGCCGAAGCGGCCGGTGACGTATTGATAGACATGTGCGTGCGTGTCGATGAGACCCGGCAATACCAGCTTGCCGGTCACGTCGATCACCTCTCTGGCGCTGGTCGGCAGGATATCGGGCTGCACGGCCGCGATCTTGCCACTGCGAATGGCGACGTCCCGGATGCCATCGATGCCTGAGGCCGGGCAGATCACCCGGCCGCCGCGCAGAAGCTGGTCGAAGCTGGCGCTGATAGACATAGCGATCTCCTGTGTTTCGGCCGGCGGAGTTCATCCCCGCTCTCCTGTCGAGATACGAAGCATACTTCGTATTTTACAAAAGCAAAGCGCATGCCATGATTAATCATGGCGCCGGCGCTCGAATCGGATAACCCGCGCCGGGTGCCGGGGGCTGGGAGAGTGCGTTGCAAAAAGCAAAAAGGCGTCGCGTCGAGACCAAACACCGACCGTGGCCGTTGTCACAGCGACCGGGATTTCTGATCCGGCGGCTGCATCAGATCCATGTCGCCCTGTTCCAGGAAGCGTGCGGCGAGTTCGAGATCACACCGCTGCAATACAGCCTGCTTTCGGCGCTTGCGGTGCGGAAAACCGCCGATCAGACCACATTGGCGGCCGATATCGCGCTGGATCGGACGACGACGACCGGAGCGCTGAAGCGACTGGCGGCCCGCAATTTTGTCGAGCGAGCCATTAATGACGAAGACCGCCGCGCCCGGCTCTGCAAATTGACCCCGGCGGGAACGACGCTCCTGGCAAAAATCGAGGCCTCGGCCCGGGCCGCACACCGCGCCACACTCGACAATTTGAGTGAACGGGAGCAAGTCGCATTCGTCGAGATGATGCAGCGTATCGTGGCGGCACACTCCGATCATGACAGCGCCTCTGCCATATTCGATTGAGCGTCACGGCGTCATCTGCTGACTTTTTAGTTTGATCTGCATAATTTGTAGTCACCTTAGACCGTCGCGAGCCTCATTACGCCCCGTTGGCCGCGGGCCACAAGGACAGCCGGCGCAAGAAGCAGCAGAGCACCTTCAAGCCTCGCCAATGAAAAGATCGCGCAGGTCGCGATCAATCCCCATCCCACTTCCGCCATTCGATGGGCTCGCCGCTTATCACCTGATCCAGGCCCTCGAAGGACTGGAGGCCGAGTGGAACGAGCGCGCCAGGAGCCATCGCTTTTTCGGCAAGGTCAAGCATCCGCTCAATTTCAATCCCGGCATCATCAAGAGCGGCGACTGGGCCTCGAGCGTTCCGGCCTGGTGCGACGTCGATTGCCGTATCGGCATCCTGCCCGGCTGGACGATCGCCGATTGCCAGGCCGAGATCGTCGCCTGCGTCGCGAAGGCCGCCAGGACCCATCCGTTCCTTGCCGATAACGCGCCTGAGGTCGTCTGGTCGGGCTTCCTGTCGCCGGGTTATGAGGTGACCGGCGCGCAGGACAGCGAGGCGGTGCTATCAGCGGCGTATGAGGCCGTGTTCGGTGGCCCGCTCGAGGACGCCTGTTTCACCGGCCTCACCGACACACGCTTCTACGGGCTCGATTACGATGTCCCCGCATTCTGCTTCGGCGCCAGGATGGAAAACGCGCACGGTTTCGACGAGCGGGTAGAACTCGAATCCGTGAAGAAGGTCACCAAGACGCTGGCGCTGTTCATCGCGGGTTGGTGCGGTGTCGAGGTGACGTAAAAACGCAACAAGACAGGAGGAGGTCTGCCATGGAGAGCAACGGCGCGGGCGGCAAGCCCTTGGTCCGGACGCCAGAAGATCTGCGTGCGCATTTCGGGCAGCTAAGCCCGCTCGCCGAGAAGAAGGTCCTGTACCATCTCGACAAGTTCTGTCGCGAATTCATCGCGCTCTCCCCGTTCCTGGTCCTCGCATCGAGCGATGGCAAGGGCAACGCCGACGCGAGCCCGCGCGGTGACGCGCCGGGCTTCGTCGCGGTGCTCGACGACAAATCGCTGCTGATCCCGGACCGCCGCGGCAACAACCGGGTCGACACGTTCGGCAACATCCTGGCCTCGCCAGGTATCGGCCTGATTTTCCTGGTGCCGGGCATCAAGGAAACGCTGCGCATCAACGGCAAGGCGGAGATCACCCAGGATCCGGCCCTGCTGACGCCGCTGGCGGTGCAAAACGTCGTGCCGATCATCGGGCTCAAGGTCCATGTCGATGAATGCTATTTCCATTGCGGCAAGGCGCTGATGCGCTCGAAATTGTGGGATCCCAAGGCCCAGGTCGAACGCTACAGTTTATTGGGTTTCGCGTTGTCCAGAGCGACATCGAATCGCGTGGGCCACGATGACGGTCTTTTCCAATAGTGCACGACCATGCCAGCGTTCGACCAGCCGTGGAGAACGTGAGCAACCGGCCAATGGGCGCTCGACGGGCTGCGGTCGGGTTGTTAAGCCCGCCTCCGCAGGGAGACTTTGAGTCGAGACATGACCGTTGCGATCGAGATGGGCCACACAACGGCAGGCGCCCCGGCTAACCTGGACCTTGAGGAACTGCTGGCGACGCGCCTGCTGGTGCAGGGCAATTCCGGCTCGGGCAAATCCCATCTGCTGCGCCGGTTGCTGGAACAGAGCGCCCCCTGGGTGCAGCAGACCATCATCGACCCCGAAGGCGACTTTGTTGCGCTTGCCGACCGTTTCGGCCACCTCCTGATCGATGCCCAGGACCATACCGAGCGGGGCCTGCAGGTCGCCGGCGAGCGAGCGCGCATACATCGCGTCTCCACGGTGCTCAATCTCGAGGGGCTCGACGCCGAGAACCAGATGCGGCGCGCCGCCGCCTTCCTCGGCGGGCTTTTCGAGGCCGCCCGCGACCACTGGTATCCGATGCTGGTGGTGGTGGATGAGGCGCAGCTGTTCGCGCCGGCCGTCGCCGGCGAGGTTTCGGACGAGGCGCGCAAACTCTCGCTCGGCGCCATGACGAACCTGATGTGCCGTGGCCGCAAACGCGGGCTTGCGGGAATCATCGCCACCCAGCGACTGGCAAAACTCGCCAAGAACGTCGCGGCCGAGGCGTCCAATTTCCTCATGGGGCGAACCTTTCTGGATATCGACATGGCGCGCGCTGCTGACCTGCTGGGCATGGAGCGGCGACAGGCAGAGGCCTTCCGGGATCTGGAGCGCGGCCAATTCATGGCGCTGGGGCCGGCCCTGTCCCGCCGTCCGCTGGGGCTGCGCATTGGTCCGACGGATACAACGCCGCGCAACGCGACCCCGCGCCTGATGCCTCTGCCGGAAGCGACACCGGACGCACGCGCCATCATCCTGGCAGCACCGCCGCCCGAGCATAATCGGCCCCAGCGCCGGTCGCCACCCGACCTCCTCGGCCAGCTCATGGCGGCGAAGTCAGCGGCGCTGGAGATCCGTCCCGAATCGGTGGAGCAGCCGCTTAGCGCCGAGGCACTGGCGGAGCGGCATGAGCGCGTGGACCGCATTCTGCGCGCCGTCATGGCCGAACCCGACGCCGGGTTCCGTGCCATCGGCGTCCTCTATCAGGAGTTCGTTGTCCGCTGCCGAATAGAGGGCCTCGGTTCGGCTGTGCCGGACCTGGGTGACTTCCGTCGCATGCTGACGCGCGCCCGCGCCGGGCTCGGCTCCGATATGGCTGACGATGACGGCTGGGAGGATGTCTCGGTCCGCGCCTCCCTTCTGCCGGAGGATATGCAGGGCGTCTTCATGATGATCGCCCGCGCCGCGAAGGAAGGTTGGCCCTGCCCGGGTGATGCAGCGATTGCCCGCGCCTATGGCTCGCATTCGTTGCGCCGTGCACGGCGTCTGCTGACCTACATCGAGGAGCAGGGCCTCATCGTTTGCCAGCTCGACGGTGCAGGTCGGCGGATTGTGACGCTCGTCGAACTGGCCTGGGCGACGGCACCGGGCGACCCCAATGCCGAGGAACTGCCGGCGGAGCAAGGCTGCAGCCCGGCTCTATGATGTGACGGTCAAGCGCACACTCAGAAGATACCAAACCGTGGTGATCACTTAAATCACGCCGGAGACCCGTAAATCTTCGATCTCTTCGCTGCTTAGTTCGAGCAGACCTTTGTAGATATCCTCGTTTTGGGCACCCAGACCCGCGCCAAGCCAGCGGATCTCACCGGGCGTTTCCGACAGCCGTGGTACGACGCCGGGAACCGCGATCTCGCCGGCGCGCGAGTCCGTCATTTGGATGTTACCCCGGGCGCGGTATTGCGGGTCTTCGAAAATATCCGCGATGCTGAAGATCAGACTGGCCGGCACGCCTCCCTTCGAACAAAGCGCAAGGACGCTGTCGAGGTCGCGCGAGGCGACCCATTCGGCGACGATGCGGTTGACCTCGTCGCGGGCCGCCAGCCGCAGCGTCTGTGGACCATATCGTTCCGCCGAGGCCAGTTCCGGTTGCCCCATCGCTTCCGCGAGCCGCGCGAACATCTGATCACTGGTGCAGGCGATCGCGATCCATTTGCCGTCCTCGGTCTGGTAGTGGCTGTGCGGGCAGACATTGACCGCGTCCGCGCCCATCCGCTCGCGCACATAGCCGAACTTCTGATAGGCAGGCGCGATCTCGTCGAGCACGCGAAACACCGATTCGTACAGGGCGAGATCGACGCATTGCCCCTCGCCGGTAGCCTCGCGGGCCCGCAGCGCAACCAGTGCGCCGATGGCGCCGTACATGCCCGACATGTAATCGGCCAGCGAGGTCGATCCTGGAACAACGGGAATACCGCCGGGCTCGCCGGCAAGATAGGTCAGGCCGGAAAACGCGTGCGCGATGCGGGCAAAGCCCGGCTGCGTCCGCATCGGTCCATCCTGCCCGTAGGCCGAGATGCGCACCAGGATCGCACCGGGATTGATCTTCTTGAGTTCCTCATAGCCGAGTCCCCATTTTTCCAAGGTGCCGGGCCGAAAATTCTCGACGATGATGTCGCATTTCGCGGCGAGGCGCTTCAGCAGTTCCCGCCCGCGCTCGGTCCCGAGATTCAGCGTGACGCATTTCTTGTTGCGGGCTTCGGAGAGCCAAACCAGCGTATCGCCGCATTCGGTATTGGTTCCAAGACGCCGAAGCGAGTCGCCGGTCTTTGGTGGCTCGATCTTGATAACCTCGGCACCGAATTCACCGAGAATGGTGGCGCAATGCGGCCCCGCGATGAACGTGCCGAGGTCGAGGACCCGGATCCCCTCAAGTGCGCTCACGGCTTTCCCCCGATGCTGGCTGCCCGATCGAGCAGTTTCCTGGCCAACTTGATGTGCATGAGAGCGGTCATCTCACCGCTCTTGGTCCTTGAGCGCCCCGCGCCCTTCGCGTTCGGCCGCCGCCATCGCTTCAATGACCTCGTTGGCCCAGGCAATCTGTCCGGCGGTTGGCGTCAGCACCTTGTCGCTCCATCCATCATGGGGGCGCCGGAGAAGGGATAATTTTGATTTCTCGACAGCTTACATTACTCTTCAAAATTTCTCCAAATGGCCGATGGACATGGCGCTATCCGACGACGCTGGAAAGGACAAACTCGCAGTATCGCTAACGACGGCCAATGCACGAGATACCGTCGCGTGGTCTATCGCAACCAATTGCAGAATTCCGCAAGAAGAGCTGGGTGTGCGATGGCTGACCAGTCCAGGCATCTCAGGCCTGACCGAGCGGTTAAGACCGGAGGACATCGCCTTCTGGCTAGCGGCAGTGCATCCCTCTCATGACCAAGGCACCGAAGGACTGGGCACGCTCAGCTTCGAGCAAGCTGCCGCGGTGCTCGACGGCGAGGAAGCCAGCCGCCTGGTGCGCTTCGTGCACATTGAGGATCGAAATAGCTACCTCGCCGCACATGCCGGCGTCCGCCTTTTGCTGGGGAGCATTGTGGGGCACGCCGCCGACACCTTGCGGTTTCGACCGTCCGAGCACGGCAAGCCGATGCTCGTCTCAGACTCGCCGAACATCGACTTCAGCCTGAGTCACGCAAGAGGTGTGGTCGCTGTCGCTGCTGCGCGTTCGCCGGTCGGTGTCGATGTCGAGCCCTTGCGAGAAATCCCCGATCTGGATTCCGTGAGTGAGATCGTCCTGGCTCGCGAAGAGCGTGAGGTCCTGTGGAGCACTCCTGCCGCATTCCGCTCGCGGCTGTTTCTTCGCTACTGGACCCTCAAGGAAGCCATACTTAAGGCAGCCGCGCTTGGATTCATCATTCCACCGCATTCGGTGATCATCGACGCTGGCCCATCACCCGCCGTTCTTTCGCTACCAGCAGCGCTCGGGCCTGTCTCGCAATGGCGGCTGATAGCTCCCGCCGCCTGAACGCTAAGCTATCAGTTCGCGGCGCGAGATCGTCAAAAGCAGCGACTCGGCGATTTCCTGCGAACGGCTGGCCAGAACGGAGAGCAACGTGTCGCTCAGGCCGTGAGAGGCCTCGGAATACCCCTGGAGATGGATTTGCGGCCGAAACGCAGGGCTCGTGGCGAGCCTGTAATTGCGGTCGACAACGTCGTCCTGGATATAGCGCCGTATCGGCTCCAGAAACGCGTGTGGCGTTTCCCTGTCATAGCCGGTCGCAAGGATAACGGCATCGTAGCAGGAGCGGCGGTCCCGACCGTCGAATTTATCGACCGTTCGGATTTCAATGCCTTCAACAGCCGCGAGCACTTTGGTGATCTCGCTGCGCGGATGCAATTCGATGCCCGTCGTGCCGCTGACGCGCTGCTGGTAGAGCAAGCGATACAACTGATCGAGCAGATCGGAATCGACCACGGCATAGTTGGTATTTCGAAAATTGTGAACGATCGCATTCCGGCGCTCGTCCGGCTGGGCGTAGATAAAATCCGTGTAATCCGGATTGAAGATTTCGTTGACGAACGGACTGCTGTCGGACGGTTTTAATGCATGGCCGCGAAAGATCAGGTCAATGTTCGCGTGCGGAAAACGGTTTCGAAGATCGACCGTCACCTCGACCGCGCTCTGCCCTCCCCCGACAACGGCCACGCATGCCGCCTTGCCGCCGAGGCCGGCGGACTCGACCGTATCGAGGTAGCGGCTTGAGTGGAACAATCTGGAATCGTCGGCGATTTTCGCGAAGACCTGCGGGATATTGGGCTTACCTCCCGCCGCCACGACAAGGTTCTTCGCAAGCCGCACCGTTTCACCGCCGGCGAAGTTGCGTGAATAGACCCGCAACGAATTCACCGACGGCCCCGCTGTTACGGGTTCGATGGCAACGACGGCTTCGCCGTAAGCCGCTAGTGACTTGAACTGCGCTGCCACCCACCGCAGATAATCGTTGAATTCCATCCTGCTCGGATAGAACGTCCGACAGTTGATGAAATCCTGCAAGCGGCCGTGCTTGTGCAGATAGTTCACAAAGGTGAACGGACTGGTCGGATCACGCAACGAAACCAGATCCTTGAGAAACGAGATCTGCATATCGCTACCCGGCAAAAGCATGCCGCCATGCCAGGTAAATTGGCGCTGCCTCTCGACGAAGAGAGGAGTGCATTTCAAGCGTGACCTTCTGGCGCACTCGTCCAGCGCGATCGCAAGCGCGAGATTGGACGGACCGAATCCGACGCCAATGACGTCGTGCTCGATGGCAAGCTGATGAGACATAAAGCTGCGCTCCGTTCGCGCGTTAGGCTGTGGGTGCCGGACCGGCCGTCGCCGGTAGCCACAGCCGGTCACCAAAGAAGCGCTCGCGCAGCAGCATGACCAGGGTGGCCCGCTTGTGTGGAAAATCGAAGTTCTTGATCCTCGCGAATCCCGAGAGTTCAAGGTTGCGGAGTTGCTGCGAATGCGCCGCCGCCGGCTCGCCGACGATCCGCTGCGTTCGGCAATCATCCAGGAACATGTAGTGCATCAGCGAGGGCAGCCATGCGCTGATGTAGCGGCGTCCCCGATAGGCGTCCTCTCCGACGACAACGTGCCAGCCGCGATCGTAATCATCGGCATCGTAAAACGGCGCGATACGGTTCTCCTTGGCCCAATAGACCTCGAAATAGCCGAATGGCGCGTCGCCGAAGCAGCCGATCAGCGGCAGCATGTGCGGATCGGCCAGAATAGTGGACAGATACTTGCGATGCTTTTCCAGATCGCCGGCTTCGTCCCAGAAGGCGTCGACGCGAGGATCGTTCATCCAGCGGTGCAGCAAATGAAGATCATCATTCAGATCCGCGACACGGAACGAGATGATCTCGGAGAGCCAGGGGATGAAGCGGGCATACACCATCCCCACCGGCTTTTGCGGACGTCGCGGATGCCGTTTTCCGTCCGTCATGACGTGCAGTTGCGGCATTGGCGACCGCTCGGCATCGACCAGCCAGTTGTCACGACGCTGCATGACCAAATCCGGAAGCAGCACGAGGTTGCTTCCGGCCACGACAGCGAGGCCATCGTCGAGCAATTCGCGCGCAATCGGTTCCCGGACCGAGTCCAGAAAAATCCGGTTGAGACCCGGGCGCCATCCGAACATTGCCTCTGCAGCCGCTGAAACCGCCCGCACCGCAAGCCGCGGATCGTCCGGAGCATCAAGCATCTTCAGATGATCCAGCTGCTCATCGAGACGCAGACGCATCATCGTAGCGCCACCAGCAACGACCCGCAGCTCCGCACCGTCTTGAAGGACCGTCGCGGCGGCGCGCGGCCCGACCGGAAACGCATGAGGATCTTTCGCGGAGCTCGACGTTTTGTTCATCCGGCACTCGTATTGACGTGATTGCTTCAAACAAGACGCGATCTTCGCTCACGCACGCGATGTAAATCACTCCCGTGCAGGATGACAAGGAATGCCAACGCACCCAGTTTAGATTCCTTACAAAACCAATGAATGACCGGGCCGGGACGTTGCATGCCCTACTCAAGGCCGGCGCCGGTGGTGCCGGAACTTAGATTCAAATTTTCCGGGAGAATAAAATAGGTCTAAAGAGGCGCACCGGTTGGAACAGATGACGGCTCCATGACGTAATGGGGCCTCGCCTCGCCAGCGACAATCTTGCCATGCCGGAGCCGCACAAGGTGGTCCGCCGCGCCAAAATAACGGTCGTCATGTGAGATCACGATGATCGTCTTGCCCAGGCGCTTCAGGTCGGGCAGCAATTCGGTGTAGAAGATGTGCCGGAACGCCGGATCCTGATCCGCCGCCCACTCATCGAACACCAGAACGGGCCGCTCCTCGAGCCAGGCATTCATCAGAGCCAGCCGCTTGCGCTGGCCGGTGGACAGATCCGTTGTCGTGAATACGCCATTTTCAACCGAAACCTTGTGCGCGACCTCCAATCGCTCAAGATACCGCTCGGCGATATCGGGCACCATTCCCGCTCCCTGCAAAAGATCTTCAAACAGGTAGTAGTCGGAAAAGATTGTCGTGAAGAGCTGCCGGTAGTCATCGCGGGTTTCCGTTACGACCGGCAGGCCATCGCGCAGCACCGCGCCGCTCTGCGGGGCATAAAGGCCCAGCAGCAGTTTGATCAGCGTGGTTTTTCCGCTGCCATTTTCGCCGACAATGAAAACGATGTCCCCCTGGCGGATATGCAGGTCAATCGGCCCAAGAACGAAGGGATTGCTGCCGGGCACGGTGCGGAAGGTGTAGGATACTCCTCGCAGTTCGATCGATTCGATCCTGGCCGATGCTTCCGGCGCGGTCGAAGGCGCAGCCAGCAAATCCTGCTCAGGCGTGGAGAACTGCTCCGAGAGCTCAGCAATCCGGCGCATCGCCACCTGTGCGCGGCCGAGTGCGGGCAGAATACCTATAACCTGGTCAATAGGACCCCGCATATAGAGCAGCACCAGCACAAAACCGCTGGAGACCGAGGCGGGACTGTCCGGCCACAGGAACGGGCGCAGGGTCAGCGCTACGCCGATCACCACGAAGAACAGCATCGTGCCGAAGGCACGTGCGGTGACGAAGAGATTGATCGACTTGATCTGCACCGTGCTGATCTGGTCGACGGTACGCTGTAGCTTGTCGACGTACACGCGCTGCCGACGGATGCGGTTCAAGCGCAATTCCTTCGCGCCCTCCGCGATCGCCCGGTAGTGCTTCTGCAACTCATCTTCCGAGTCGCGGGCGGCATTGAAGCCCCGAACCCCTCGCGTTCGCGCAAAGGCATGCGCCAGCGAACCCAGGATGATGACCAATCCCGTGATCAGAAACAGCGGCCACGACAATACCGCCAGGTAAACCATGCAGCCGAAAGTGATGACGACGGACACGAAGAAGGACGAGAAGAAGAACGCGAAATCGCTGATCGTGTCGACGTCCTGGGTGAGAACCGGGATCAGGCGATGGGTACGATAAATCTCGAGTTGGTCGATCGGGGCCGCCAGAATCTTGGCCGCAAGCGACTTCCGAAGCTCGGCAATGATCCGCTGTCCGACATAATTGGCGCTTATATCGGAACCGATCGAACCAATCAGGATCAGCGAACACAGGCCCGCAAAGGCAAAAAGCAGCGTCACGACATCGCTCTGCGACGCATAGAGGCCACGATTGACGACCGCTAGCAGCCCCGCAACGCTGGCGCCGCCGACAATACCGAGGACGACGCCACCGAGCACAATCGGCCAATACGGCCGCAGGAGATGCAATATCTGCGCGGTCAGGCCGCTTGGTGGGATCATCATGAGTGCCGCGCTGGATTATGGCTGAAGCGAACCTACACGGCCCGTCGTGACACGAACAGCCTTGCTGGAGTGATGCGAATACATGATGGCAGCATGGCTATTCCAGCGGTTATTTTCCGGTCTTTTTCGATCGATTCTAATTTGTGATCGGCAACGCGTTTAATAAAATGTCGGGTAGTACCCCCTTTGCATCGCAGCCGAAGAGCGCGTAGGACATGGATCCGGCCGCCGTATCGGACCGCGATACCCGGAAATCGAAGCGCTCGCAGGCCAGCATCGGACAGGCCCGACTGGAGCAGGCCCGACTGGAGAATGACTTTGGATTCGCTCGTCTCCGAAACCCGCATCCAGCTTGCCGATGCCGCCGGTCTTGCTGCCCGAATGATCGATCATCTGGCCGAGCATGACATCGCCTTCGAGGATCAGGGCGGCCTGATGGTGGCGAAACTGCCGTTTGGAACCAGCTCGCTCGCCGTCGAGGCTGAGACACTCAGGATTCGTGTCGAGGCCAACGACAAGGGTCACCTCGAAATGCTGCGTTCGGTCGTAGCATCCCACGTCATCGAGTTCGCAGGCGACGCGGCACCGACGATCGTCTGGTCCGGTCATGAATCGGATGGCGGGACGTTGACCAATTTCCGCGAGGTACGGCTGAAAGCGGCGATCGATCTCACGCCCCGCATGCGCCGGCTGACTTTCACCGGGGACGACATCACGCGTTTCCTGGATGACGATGACCTGCACGTCCGGCTGTACTTTCCACCAGAGGGCCTCGCCAAGCCTGAATGGCCGTGGCCTGCCGCGGACGGACGTATCATGTGGCCCGAAGCGGACCGCAGGCCTCTCACCCGCTACTACACGATCCGTCGCATCGATCTGCAGACCCGCGAGATCGACATCGATTTCGTGGTTCATGACCATGCCGGGCCTGGCTCCGCATTCGGGCTCAACGCGCGAGCCGGCGCCATTTGCGGCATGGCCGGCCCACTCGGGCGAGGTATTCGTCCGGCGCGCTGGTTTATGCTGGCAGGCGACGAAACCGCCCTGCCCGCCATCGCGCGCATCCTTGAAACACTGCCGGCGACGGCAATGGGCGAAGTCTTCATCGAAGTCGCCAACCAACTCGAGGAGGTTCCGCTGATCGCGCCAGCCGGCATGTCGGTTCGCTGGCTGCATCGTGGCGACCATCCGGCGGGGACAACGCAATTGCTGGTCGATGCCGTCAAGGCCCTGCGATGGCCCGATCACCGCGAGGTCTTTGCATGGGTCGCCTGCGAAGCGCAGGCGCTGAAGGCGCTGCGAAACCATTTGCGCGATGAGCGAAAACTTTCCCGCGATCAGCACCTTGCGGTCGCGTATTGGAGCCTGCGCCAGCCATGACGTCCCAACGTCGCACACGTGGACCGGCCGGGCTGCGTTCTCTTTGCACCACATAATTCTACCAGGCGTTCCCCATGCACGCAGTTCTGCCAACCGAAACCGCCCCGGCGTCGCGCGACGCGGCCATGCCCTTGTTCGAACTGGACCAGGTCGGCTTCGCGGTGGCAGGCCGCGCGTTGCTCGAACCGCTGACCCTGACCCTTCCCGCTCGCAGCGTCGTCGGCCTGATCGGACACAATGGCTCCGGCAAATCGACCTTGCTGAAGATGCTGGCGCGGCAGCAGCCAAACTCCTCCGGTACGATCCGCTTTGAAGGGCGTCCATTGCGGGAATGGAGCGATCGGGAATACGCGCGAAAGGTGGCTTACCTGCCGCAGCAGACCCCGCCCGCCGCCGGCATGCTGGTCAAGGAGCTGGTCGCGCTCGGCCGTTATCCCTGGCATGGCGCGCTCGGCCGATTTGGCGATACCGACCGCAACAAGGTCGCGGAAGCCATGGCGCTCACCCACATCGAGCCGTTTGCGGACCGGCTCGTCGACACACTGTCAGGCGGCGAGCGCCAGCGGGTCTGGATCGCCATGCTGGTCGCGCAGGACGCCGAATGCCTGCTGCTCGACGAGCCAATTTCAGCGCTCGACATCGCCCATCAGATCGAGGTTCTGTCGCTGGTGCAGCAGCTCGCCCGTGAGCGCAACCTTGGCATCGTCGTCGTTCTCCACGACGTCAACATGGCGGCCCGCTTCTGCGACGAGATCATCGCGCTGCATTCGGGCAGACTGATAACGCGCGGAACGCCTGACAAGATCATGACGCCGGCCGAACTCGAAACCATCTACGGCATCCCCATGGGGGTGATGCCGTCTCCGGATCAAAGCCACCTCATCAGCTTTGCGCGGTGAACAGGCGGATCATCCGCCCTGCATTGCAGCGGGGGTCACGCGCGCCGCGGGCGCAATAGCCACACCAGATATGGACCGGCGAGCATCATCGCGAAGATGCCGGCCGGCATCTGGAACGGGAATATCACCATCCGCCCTGCCCAGTCCGCGAACACCATCAGGGTGCCGCCAATCAGCGCGGCCAGCGCTACCTGATGAATCGCGCGTTGCGCCCCCATCATCCGCGCCATGTGCGGCGCGATGAAGCCGACCAGACTTAGCAGCCCGACCATCAGGGTCGCGGTTGCCGTCAACAACGCGGTCAGCAGCATGATGATGATTCGGCTCCGCGCCAGGGATACGCCCACCGAACGCGAGGCCGCCTGACCGAGCGGCAGGATATCGAGCCAGCGCGACAACATCGGGACCAGTGCCAGCAGGATAATCGCGGCGATGGCCAGTATCGCAGCCTCGGTCGGACCGATCTGATAAAGCGATCCCGCCAGCAACGACAGAAGCATGCCGATGCGGGGGTCACCGGTTGCAAGCACCATGGCCATGATCGCGCCGAACGCCGCGCTCATGGCGACGCCCGCCAGCAGCACACGCTCCGGGCTGAATTCGGATCGCCGGCTGAACAGCAGAACCAGGCCGAGCACGCTGAAGGCGCCGATCGCCCCGGCTGCGATCTGCGCCGCGCGGGCGTGAGAGGGCAACGCGTACAGCAGGACTAAGACACCCATCGCAGCGCCATAGCTGATTCCCATCACCTCTGGAGCCGCCATTGGGTTTCCGGTCATGCGTTGCAGCAGCGTGCCGGCCACCGCCAGCGTGGCCCCCGCAGCCAAGGCCGACACCACGCGCGGCCAGCGCCACGGCAGAAACTCCTGGATGCCGGCCAGACCGCTCCAGCTCCAGCCCTCTGAACCGACCCCGACCGCCAGCGCGATCCAGACCACGAGCAGCAGCAAGGCCAGACCGAACAGGATCACCCGCCAGGGATGGTCGAGACGTGGTGGAACGGATGGCGTGAGGTTTCCCACCGGCGCGGTGGCCCGAAGCCGCGGCAGCAACAGCAGCAACATCGGCGCGCCGATCAGGGCGGTGGCGGCGCCAGCCGGCATTTCGCGATAGCCGGGCGGGATCAGCAGCACAAGCTCATCCGTCAGCCACAGCAGCAGCGCGCCGCAAAGTGGCGCCCAAATCAGCCGGTCACGAAAACGGCGCGCTCCTGACAGCATGACGATGGCCGGCGCGGAAAGGCCCACGAAGCCCATCACGCCGACCACGCTGACAACCGAAGCGCTGAGCGCGATCGCGATGCCAAGCGCGCAGACCCGCGCGCCGGTCAATCCGAGGCCGAGATTGCGCGCGGTCTCGTCGTCGAAGCCGAGCAAGGTCAGCGGGCGGACCATCGCCGCGATCAGGAGGAAGGAAATGATGAAACGCGGCGCAAGGAACGCGACGTTGTTCCAGTCCTGCTGATTGAGGAAACCCGCGCCCCAGATGAACAGACCGATGAGGTATTCGTGGTTCAGCAATATCAGGGCCTGGGTCGTCACCGCGCAATAATAAGCAACGATCAGCCCGGCAAGCACCAGCACGACCGGCGATAGCGCACGGCGCCAAGTGAGACCGAACACGCACAGGAACGCAGCGAATCCGCCCAGCAACGCAATCCACTCACGGCCGAAGGTGAGCAGCGACGGCGCCCACAGGGTTGTCACGGACAGCGCGAGATAGGCTCCGTTCAGGACACCAAGGGTGCTCGGTTCAGCAAGCGGATTGCGCAGCACCTGCTGACAGACCGTTCCTGCGAGGCCCAGCGCTGCGCCGGCCAGCAGCGCCACCGCTATGCGCGGAAACACCGTGTAATGCACCAGCATCTGCTGCGGATCGTTGATCTCTGGGCGCCACAGCACCGGCAACCATGCGTTGGCCGGCAGAAACCCCGACAGATGCCGCCACGTCAGCGCAGCCGCTGCTGCAAACAGCAGCCCGATCAGCACCGCCGGGTGCATCGCGATACCGGAGCGGGCGGGCAGCGCCTCAACCTTGCTCATTTTTTTCCTGCGGCAGACGTTCGGCGAGAAGGCGGGCGAAGCGCTCAGCTGCCGGCACGCCGCCATAGAAGAATTGATTTCCCAGCACCGTTAGCCGCCCCGACCGTAGGAACGGCAGGGTTCGCAACACCGGGCTCGACGTCAGCAGCGCTTCGATGTCCGCGACCCGCGAACTCATCAGGATCAGCCGCGCATCCGGAACCGCCGCGAGCACCTCAAGGCCGACGCTGGTATGTCCCCACGGACCGCTCTGCCCGGTCCATGCGTTCTTCAATCCGAACTGGTTCAGCACCTCCTGATAGAGGCTGTTCGGACCGAACACGAGCGCACGATTGCGCGCGATCTCGCTGACAAGATAGAGCGGTTTGCCGCCGCGGTTGCGAAGCTGCTCACGGTAACCGGCCATCGCTGCATCGAAGCGCGCGAGATAGGCTTCGCACGCGGCCTGCACGCCAACCCGCTGTGCGAGCTCCATCGTCGAACTGCGCGCGGTTTCCAGAGGATGGCGACCGGGCTTGAAAATCGTGAAAATCTCGACCGGGGCGATCAGCTTGAGCCGGGGTATTGCCGCAGTGATACTGGGATCGATGATGATAATATCAGGCGCGAAACTCTGCAGCAGCTCGAGATTCGGCTCCGAACGCAGGCCGATTTCCTGAACGCTTGACGGGACGGCCGGCTCGACGACGAGCCTGCCGTAGCGCTCGATCTCCGGAACCACGAGCGGCACGACCCCGAGCGCGAGCAGCGTCTGTGCACAGGCCCAACCGAGCGCGGCAACGCGCGGCCCGGGCTGTGACGTGGCGGCTTGCGTGGCGCAAAGCGGCCAGTTGCCGAGCAGCACGCCTCCGCCGAGGCTCACGCCTGCGGTGAGAACGGCGCGGCGTGACGGCCGGCGATCTGAGGCAATGACAGGCTTTTTGTTCATGGAAATCGGCTCAAAGAGCTCTCGCGGCCAAGGCCAGGGGACGGAAGGCCATTATGACATACCTTCAATCCTCGTGTCCGTCCAAGCCCTGGCGCTGGAGGCGCTAAAAGCGTTTGCCAGGGCCCGTCCGATCGCCGCCTGCGCCTGCAAGGCATTGGCAACGACATTTCCCATCCGCAAAAACTCATGGATCATGCCCGGATAGATCTGGAGATCGACCGCAACGCCGGCGGCGCGAAGCCGTGCCGCATAATCCCGCCCCTCGTCCACCAGCGGATCATATTCGGCAAGCACAAAAAGCGCCGGCGCCAGCCCGGAGAGATCGTGCGCGGCCAGCGGCGCAAAGCGCCAATCGTCGCGGTCGGAATCGTCGCGGAGATATTGCCGGAAGAACCAATCGACGGTGTCCCGCTCGAGCAGAAAGCCCGAGCCATACCGGTTATAGGAATCCGAGGTCTGCCGTGCGCTCAGGCCTGGGTAGGCGAGAACCTGCAGAACAGGCTGCGGCAAGCTTGGGTCAGCCTTGGCTGCGATCGCCAGTGCTGCGGCAAGCGTCCCACCGGCGCTATCGCCGCCAACAGCAACGCGGCCCGCGTCCAGCCCGGCCGCCTCCCCCTCGCGACCGATCCAGGCCAGCGCATCGACGGCATCCTCGAACGCCGTCGGAAATTTATGCTCCGGGGCAAGCCGATAACCAATCGACAGCACCGCCGCACCGCTATCGGCGGCGAGGCCTCGGCACAAGGGCTGATGCGAATCGAGACTTCCGACGACAAAGCCGCCGCCGTGCATGTAGAGCAGAACGGGCGTGGGATCTTGCGCGTCCGGCTCCCGCGGGGCGTACAGCCGCGCGGCGATGGCCTCCCCATCGCGCGTCGGCAGAGAGAGCTGGCGTTCAAACGCCAGCGCCGGAGGGTCGACGTCGAGCAACGGCGAAGAAGCGTCGAAATCCGCGCGTGCCTGTATGGCGGTCAGTTGCGGAAACGGAACGCGTGCACCGCTCTCGGTCCCAAGCTGGACCATCTCGAGGAGCGCTGCGATATCGGGATCAAGGCTCATGCGATCGTTCACTCTGCGGGTTCCGGCACCTGGTCCTGCGACGTTGTCGATGTCGCCTCCGGAGCCAGCAGCGCGCATATCTCATCGAGAAAATCGGCATCCCTGAGGATCGTAAAATGGTTGTCGCCAACAATGCCGCGATCAACGGCATTCGGGAGCTGCGTCTCCAGCCGATCGCGCTGCGTCAGGCGACCTGACGTCCACCAGCACAACGGCGCGGCCGCGAGACGACGCGGCGGCGCGGCGTTCTGCGTCAGGGTTTTCAGGTGCCGCCCGACTGCAAAGGCGCTCGACAGATCGTCGATGCCGAGCAGAGTGTCGTCCGGCAATGGTCCCTGCACCTCTTCCAATATCTGCGCGGCCAGACGCCGGACGCTTGCGGACGTCTCTGGCGCGCCGTCGCGTTTCGCTGCTTCCACGTGCGGATGGATACGGCCGGATGCAGCGTTCGGAAGAACGGCCGACAGCAATCCAGCGAGATCATCGGCCCAGTGGGCTACGGCTTCCTGCCGGTTCGATCCGCCGTGCGTCCGCAGCACGAAGCTGTCGACCAAGGCGAGACGATCCACACGTTCACCGCTTCGTTCGAGCTCAGCTGCAACAAGGCTGACGAGAAGCCCTCCGAGCGACCAACCGATCAGGCTGTACGGACCGCGGGGCTGCACCTGTCTGATCTCGCGCGCATAATCCGCAGCCATCGCCTCGAGCGACCTATCACTCCACGAACCGTCGACAAGCATCCGGGATTGCAACCCGATCACCTGCCGGCGCCCTTGGAGGCGCCGCGCCAGCGGTCCATAATCGAAGACGGTGCCGAAACCACCATGCACACAGAACACCGGATGCATTCCAGGAACCGCAACGTTCAGCGGCAGCAACGCCGACGGCGCCGCTGCAGCGGCGGGAGCCACGTCGCCGGTATCTGCCAGCAGCGCCCGGATCGTCGGCTTCTGCAGGAGATCGCGAAGCTTGATCTCGATGCCGAAGCTCTTGTCCTGACGCAACCTGGCAACGACCTTGAGGCTGAGGATCGAGTTGCCGCCCAGTTCGAAGAAATTGTCGGTGACGCCGACTTGCGGCAGCTTGAGTATGTCGGCCCACAGGCGCGCCATCGCGGTTTCCGCAGCCCCCTGCGGAGCAACGAAGCTTCGCGCCGCGGTATCGGGCGCCGGCAGCGCGCGCCGGTCGATCTTTCCGCTCGACATCACCGGCAGGCGATCAAGCACCATGATCCGTGCCGGCACCATATAGACCGGCAATGTCCGCCTCAGGAAATCGGTCAATCTGTCGACCAGCGCCTCGGCAGGTGCTCCTGACGAGGCCTTTGCCGCCTTCGGCGCGACATAGGCAACGAGCTGGCTTCCGGCAACGCGCGGCAACGCCACCACCGCCGCTTGCTCGATCTCCTCGTGCCGAAGAAGCGAGGTCTGGATCTCGCCAAGTTCGATCCGGAAGCCGTTGATCTTGACCTGGTCGTCGCTGCGGCCGAGATATTCAATGGTGCCGTCTTCGCACCATCGCGCCAGGTCGCCGGTGCGATAGAGTCGTGCTCCCGGCGCCGCTGCGAACGGGTCCGGCACGAAACGTTCGGCCGTCATGCCCGCTTTTCCCTGATAGCCGCGCGCCAGCCCAAAGCCTCCGAGATAGAGCTCTCCTGCAACGCCGGCGGGAATGATATTTAGCGAGCTATCGAGAATATAGGCGCTGCGATCACCAACCGGCAGACCGATCGGCGCGTAGGGCGTATCGCATTCGGCGGCGCCATCGACCTTCCAGACCAGGGGCGTGACCACGGTTTCGGTCGGACCATAACCGTTGATCAGGATGCGCGGTTTCAGGACGCGCTTGACCTTGTCGAAGCCCGCCTTCGGCATCGCCTCGCCGCCGAACGAATACAGTTTGACCGGCGGCGGGTTGCCCGCCTGCTCGACCCATTCCGCGACTTGCTGAAGATAGGCGGGCGGCAGGCCGATATGGCTGACGCCATGCGCATGCAAAGCCTCGACCGTTTGCTCCGGGGTCCACAATTCCGCGTCACGCATCAGCAGCCGCGCGCCATGCGACAGCACCGTCAACCAGCGTTCATGCGCGCCGTCGAAAGCCAATGACAGGAAATGCAGTTCGCGCGAGCCCTCGTCGATCTCGTAGAGTCCTCCCGTGACGTGACAGTGCATCGCAAGCGGCCCGTGGGCAACCGCCACGCCCTTTGGCGTCCCCGTCGAACCGGAGGTGTAGATCAGATAAGCGAGGTTTTCGGAACTCAAGTCCGGTTGCGGCGGATGGTCCGGGCCCGTATCGAAATCGAAAGTCGAAAGAGAGATTCTTTCAACATTGTCCAGGCCCTTTTCGAGCTGTCCCGTCAGCAGGAACGAAATCCCGGCATCGCGCATGACAAACTTGCGTCGCTCGGACGGAAGCTCCGGATCGAGCGGAACGTACGCCCCGCCCGCCTTGAGGACGGCGAGCAGCGCGACCATCGTGGCTTCGGTTCGCTCGACCACGACGCCGACCCGCTGCTCGGGCTTGAGCCCGCGGCCAATCAGGTGATGGGCAAGACGATTGGCTTTGGTATCGAACGCTCCGAACGAGAGCACGTTCCCGCCGATGGTAAGTGCCGTTCGTTCCGGGTGACGCTTGGCATGCACGCTGATCGCCTCATGCACCAGAGGCAATGCGACGGCAGGCACCGCGTGGCGATTGCAGTTATCGGCAACACCGGCATCGACCGTCGTGACCGGATCGATGCCGCCAAGCAGCACCGAAGCATCCCGCGTCAGCGCCGCCAGCAGATGCTCGAACTGCATCCTGATCTGCTCGGCCTGCGCTGGCGTAAAATGGCTCGGCATATAGGTGTATTCGACCTGAAGCGTTTCCTCGACGAGCACCGACAGATCCATCGGATAGTTCGTCACGTCGACATTCTTCAGGCCACCGAACTGCAGCGAGCCATCCCCCTTCTGCAGCATGCCGCGTTCAATCGGATAGTTTTCGAACACGATGATGCTGTCGAACATCGTCTGGCCGCCGCGGCCGGCCCAGCTCTGAATGTCGTAGAGCGGCGTGTGCTCATAATCCCGGATCGCCAGGTTGCGATCCTGAAGCGCCCGCAGCCATTCTCCGACTGTGCTTGCCAGCGACGGCGATTCGATCACGGGCAATGTGTTGATGAAGAGACCGAGCATCTGCTGCGATCCGTCGAGGCCTGCCGGGCGACCGGCGACGGTGACGCCGAAAGTCACGGCCTGCTGGCCGGTATAGCGCTGCAGCAACAGCGCCCACACGCCCTGGACAATGGTATTGAGCGTGATCCGCTCACGGCGAGCGAACGCCTTCAACTGCGCGGTCGCCGTCTCGCCGAGCCGGGTGTAACAGCGCGCGTGACCGGAAGCCGGATGACGGCGAGACCCGAAGGCATCGGCGAGTTGCGTCGGCTCGTCAAAGGACTTGAGCTGTTCGCGCCAGAAGCGTTCGGCCGCTTGCGCGTCCTGCGCCACCAGCCAGCCGATATAGTCGCGGTAATGCGTCGGGTTCGCCGCTGGCGATCCGCCGTAATAGCGCTCCAGGACTTCGCCGACAAAGCGCGCCGAGCTCCAGCCATCCATCAGGATGTGATGATAGGTCCAGATCAGGCGATAGAAGCCGTCCTCGAGACGCAGCAATCGAACCCTTTGCAGGGGCGGCGCCGAGAGATCAAATTCGGCGGCACGCTCGCCGGCTAGAGCCGCCGCGATGCGTTCGTCGGTAACGATTTGCCCGCGCCAGTCTTCCTGTTCGAACGGCGCGGCTGCGTCGCGATAGACGGCTTGCAGCGGCGATCCGGATAGCTCGCGCCACAGGAAGCCGGTCCGAAGCATCGGATGACGCGCGGTCACGTCTTGCCATGCCGACCGGAAGCGTTCGGGATCGAGCCCACGGATTTCAACGCTGACCTGATTGACGTAAACGCCGCTGCCGGCATCACGCAGGCTGTGGAACAGCATGCCCTGCTGCATCGGCGACAACGGGTAGATGTCCTCGATGCGGCTCCAGTCGAGAGCGAGCTTTTCGAGCTGTTCGCTGCTCAGTCCCGAGAGCGAGCCCCGCACCGGCGCCGGCGCTTCCTTTGGCAGCCGGACTTCCCGGGCGACTGCTGCAAGCGTCTCGATCGTTTGATGCTGAAAGCAGTCGCGCGGCTCGATCAGGACGCCTTCGCGGCGCGCGCGGCTCACCATTTGCAGCGAAATGATCGAATCCCCGCCGAGCTCAAAGAAGTTGTCGGTGACGCCGATGTTGGGTTGGCGCAGCAGGTCGGCCCAGATCGCGGCCAGCGCCGCTTCGGTCGGCGTGCGCGGCGCGACATGCTCGGCGGCGCCGAGCTGATCCGGCGCCGGCAGCGCCTTGCGATCGATCTTGCCGTTCGGCGTCAGCGGCAATCG